>NZ_JBFUMG010000059.1:0-14763 GCF_054049495.1 Phyllobacterium sp. P5_D12
GAGTACTGCGATCACCCCGTTCGAGCATTTGGAGATTGCATCCAGTTCGAGAACCTTCAGCCCGCAGATTTTTTCCACCAGCGCAATGCGCTGATAGCGGTTGACGATCTGAACTTTGTCATAGTCATAGTCAAATGCACGCAGGTGCTCGTTCAGGCTCGCCAGTCCCTTGCGCCACAACAGCACGTAAAGCATGCCCGTGCGCTCGCCCTTGAGCACGCGACGAACCTCGACCGCGTTCGTGTTCGTGCCATCGAGCTGTCTGTACTGCATGAGCGTAACGTGGGGCACTTCTATGCCCCATTTCCGGGTGACTGCCTGCGAACCGTTGATAGTGATCACACGAAATGTTTCGTCAAAATCGATGGGCCTATGAGAAACCGGAGCCGAGCCGACAACCACGACTGGTCCGGCAAAGGGAACGGCCAGCACTGGAGGCTTTGGGCGGCGCAGTATGTATTTGAGTCTCCGGAACAGGAGCAGCTTGGTTTCCGCGAACGAAGCGGTCATTCAGTAGTTCTCCAGTCCGAAACAATTCTACAACGGCCGAATACGGACCTTGTATTGGCCAACTTTCGGTGATGTTCCGAAAATCTGCAGTTCTTCATCTTCAAACCGGAAAACCGATGACGCAAGTCTGAATTCCGTATGCACATTGACAGGGTTCAACTCGCCCATCTCTGTAAAGCGCACCACTGAAACTTCGTCGTCGCGAAAGCTGATGTGGACGCGCGTGCGCTCGTCGACCGTCCTGTCGCTGCTGAACAGGATGTCGGCGTCAAAACGGCACCTGCCGCCCCGATCCCTGTTGATGCCGGAATAATCCACGAAGTTCGCCAAGGCGTCGAGATTCGCATCTTGGTCGATATGGTCTGTTTCCGGCCGTTCCATTATATATCTCCAGCGGCGGGAGCCAAACGTCTGAGAGCCTGTTTTGAAAGTCGCTGCGGCGAGACGTATGGCGTGGTTTTTCGGGGTCGCTCTCGCGACGAGCGGAGCGTACATCAAGTACGTGAGCACCGGAAGCGCAGAAAATCGCGTCAGATGTCCGCCGCAGTAGAGTTTCAAGATGGGCTCTTAGAACTTGAAGGAAAGGTCGGCCTTAAATCCATTATCCTGTGCTTTGCTGCCAAATTGGCCATTATAGGAYAGACCAAGCGTCGCACTGTGCGTGAGCTTGACATCAAGTCCGGCCTCGACTGCGAACGCGTCCTGGTCGATTGGCACGCCCGATATCGTGAAGGCGTCACTCCCAGTGAAGGCGAGGCGGGATTGCGGCGTTACATCATCAAATGCATGGCGCCAGCCCAGCATGCCGCGCGCCGTCGCCGACATGCTTCCCATCGTGAAATCTGTGGACGCCCGCAGACCCAACGTGGTGAAAGTCGTGTCGGTCGTTTCGCTCGATGCGGATAGTGCCGCAGCGCCACCGGATTCGGAGAAGGAGTCGCTCCGGAAGTTAACGTAAGCGAGATTGGCGAAAGGTTCGAACGCGACGCGGCTGGTATCGATACGGTAGCCAAGTTCACCGAAGACCTGGGCCGTTCCGGCGTCATAGTCGGCACTCAGATCCTCGGAAAAGCCCGGGAACTCCACCGAGCGATGGGTATCGATATTGCTCCACGTATAGGCTGCACCGGCACGGAAGCCGAGATTGCCCCACTGCGTGCCGCCATAAACGCCGAGGTGATAATTGTCGCTGTCTCCCGACGATGAGCGATCATCGACATCGAACGATGTGCGGCTATATCCGGCAAGCATACCAAGCCGCCAGTTTTCCCAGACGAGTGCGTCGGCTCCAATGACAAAGCCGCCGGTCGTGCGGTCAAGGGACGCGGCATTGCCGTCGCTGTCGGTCGAACCCCAATTGCCGAAGCCTGTACCCCATACGCCGAATTTGTCGGTTGTTGCAGGAGCGAGTTCCGGGCCGCCTTCGCCATAGGCCATGATCGGCAGAGCAGGGGTAGCCACGCCGCCAAAGGAACTGCGAACCCTGTTGATCGCAGCATCGCGGATGAAACGGCTGTCCTCGATCAACGCTGTCTTCGTCGAAGCGTAAATCTCGCCCGACAATGAATCGAATGCTTCGCGTGCCGTGGCGGCATCGAGCACGAGAAGGCTGTTGTACAGTGCCAGCGAGCTGCCGCTCTGAACCAGTGTATCAAGAGCGCCAGCCGTCGCCAGCTGGTTGCGGGTCTGCGCGACCGATACGAACGGACCCTGGTTCGGTGGTGTCTGCTGGACCGCAATGGTTAAATCCACTGCGTTGGCGGTGTTCAGAATCGTCGCGCTCAAAAATGCTGAATTGCTCAGCACATTCGGATCGAATGCTCCGCTGACGCCGCCCTGTGCCGTCAAGATCCTGTAGACCTGTCCAGTCTGGTAGCTCGTCTGCGGGTCAAGTGCCGTGACTGCGACCGAACCGCCCTGCAAGGTTGCAACGCCGGAAGCTGCAATCAGATCGGAAGCACCCGAGCCTGCGAGTTCGACGCTGTAAACCGAACCCGCAGCAAGGGTTATGTCGCCGGCGACATTCAGCGTACCGATCGAGTTGCCCGGCGCAATGGTGGCACCGGAGGCTACAACCGTATTGCCGACCGTGCCGATACCGCCGAGCGTCCCACCGCTCAAAACGTTGACGGCACCGATGGTGCCATTGACCGAAAGCGTTCCCTGATTGACGGTCGTGCCGCCGGTGTAGGTGTTGATGCCGGAAAGCGTCAGGGTTCCTGTACCGGTCTTGGTCAGCGACGCGCCGGTCCCGCCTGCGGTCCCGCCATCCTGGATCACGCCGGAATAGGTGGTCGAGAGATTGTTTGAGCCGACAGTGAAGTCAATCGAACCGAGCCGGAGCTGGCCGCTGCCTTCGATAGAGCCAGCGGTATTAGTAGCAAAGTTACCCAGCGAAAAATCAACAAATCCGGTGCCGATCGTGACAAGCCGCGCATTCGCGCCGGTACTGTTGTCATCGAAAGTTGTACCTCCGCCGACGTTATTTATGATCGTGGCGTTGCCGGCGCTACTGCTAGCGAGGAACTGTGTTCGACCATCACTTATGTTGGTGATCGTGGCGCTGCCCGCCGTGCTGGTGGAGTCGAATATCGTCGTCGAATTCTGGACGGCCGGTAACGTAGAGGACCCGCTGTTGGTGATCGTGGCTGTCCCGGCAGACGTGCCTGCGCCATCAAACCGAATTTGGCTGCCGCCTGTATTGGCAATCGTCGCCGCGCCCGCTGTGCTGTTGTCCAGAAATTGGATCAACCCGGTAAAGGAGCTGAGGTTGAATTCAGCATTACCGCCAGTCGCATTCTGCTGGAATATAACTGTTGCAGTTCCAGTTAGAGTAGCATCGCCTGCCGTGCTGTTATCCTGAAACCGGACATCGCCGCCGGGCAGCGAAAACGTTGCATTCCCGGCGGTGCTGGTGTCACGGAACAATGTGACACTGGGCTGGTTGAGGCTAACATCGTTAAGAATCTGTGCGTTACCGGCGGTGCTGTTATTCTGAAAAGTGGTTCCGCCACCCTCACTGTTTCTGATGTTGGCACTGCCAGCCGTCCCACCATTGAAAACTGTGTTACCGGTGGCGTGGTTGGTAATAACCAGTGATTGAGCATCGAACCCATTGGTCAACTGCAGCTCGGCAGGAGCACCCCCGAAGGAATTCCCGACGCTCACAGGACCAGTGCCAAGCCTGCCAGTTCCCCTAGCTTCAACTATGCCAGACAGCACGGTCGTCCCGCCGGTATAGGTATTGTTGCCCAAGAGAAAGAGTGTAGCGGTACCATTCTGCGTTACGCCGCCACTACCAGTAATGTTTGCATTTATCCCCAGGCCGCCTGCCGAATTGTTCGTCAAGCCTGCAGCGGTGAGAAAGTTTATCGTGCCGTTTTCCATCGAGTAGGTGGTGCCGCCGTTGACGACCCAGCTGTCCACCGAGAACGTGCCGCCCCCAAGATTTACTATCGGCTGGGCTGCACCGGTATTATCAAACGTGGCGGTCTCTCCGGCGCCTGGCACAGTATTGGTCGACCAGTTTGTCCCGATACCATAATTCGGTCCAGCCCCATTCCAGGTCTGCGCCTTTGCTTCGTCGAAAATCGAGAGGGAGACCGTGGCAGCCATGCCGAGAAACGAGACTACGGTCAGCGCAGTCGATGCGCGCAAAGCTTTGCGTAGAGTCATACCGATACCTATCCCACCTTTTCTTCGGACGCAGCTTTCAAGGATCCGCCCTCTGCCGTGCCGGCTTTTAGAAAATGCATAAAACGGTCATTAGTCGTGCGAGTCAAAGCTCTACTATAAGTCGAAAGGTTTAGTTTTCGAATACAATCGGGCCGAGCATTCATCTTTGGGGAAAGGTGTTGCGGAATTGTTACTTAATGGCTGGGGCAGGCGACGACGCAAGGCAAATCGGGGAGCGCGATGTACCCTTGCTAGGTGGACCGCTTCATCGGCGGCTGCTTCCAGGTTCCATCAAGCGCTTCCTGCTCGGGCCAGTAGAGTCGCATCGCAATGATAAATGGCCCTTGGGGTGCAGGCAGCCAGTTCGGCTCCTTGTCTTTGCCCGGGCTCTCGTTCTGGATATAGAATGTCAGGCCGCCATCGGCGTCCTTCACGAATTGCGGCAGCATTGGCGAGTTGAGCAGATAGCGGTTGATCGGATTGGCGACGAGCAGGCTCTGCGGCAGGTCATACATGGTCAATGACCAGAAGGCGTGGACCGGCGGCAGTTCCCCCGCCGCGAAATGTATGGTGTACTTGTTGGCTCCATCGAGCTTCTTCCCGTCGGCATCGATGGCATAGGCGGGATACATCGCTTCCTCTTTGGAATTGCCGTAGATGCCGAATACCGCAGCGCCCATGCGGTAAAGGTAGTTGTTCTTCAAATAGGCCCGCGTTCCGAATACCTCGCCGGACGTTACCTTGCCCGCATCGAATAGCTTGCGGAACGCCTCGAGGTCGGTCCAGGCATCGGCCATGCCCTGTTCGATGGCTGTGTTCATTTCCGGTGAGCTGACATCGACGGTCTTGCCCGCGCCAACACCAATCTTCGCAAAGCGTGTCATGAGTTCGGTTTCGGAAGGGTCGGTCGGGCAGAATTGCAGGACAAAGTTCAGGATGTTGAAGAACTCGGGCGAGGTCTTCTCGTCGGCAGGGGATAGCGGCTTGATGAAATCGATGGCGGGCGCTGCCGCCGGCGCGGCCCCGCCGAGGAATTTGGATAGCGGCTCGGCCCTGTATTCGCCTTGAATCTTCTTGACGTTGTCGATGTCGTCCGGATTGAACAGCTGCGTGCGATAGGCGGCCAGCACCAGCTCCGTCTCCGAGCGGATAACCTCCTTCACGCCCTTTGGCGTTTCACCCTTCCAGCCCGGGCCGGCGACGAGGAAACTACCGCCATCATTGCCGGTCGCACGGCTGCCAATATAGGCGAAATTGAATGTGTATGCATCGATGAACTGGATGCTGAAATACCGGTCCTTTTCAATAGGCGGTACGGTGAGCACCACGGGTTCGGCCCGCAAATCCATGCCGAGCATCGAATAGGGCGTATCGGAGTTGGGTGTCTGGATGGCCGTGTCCGCCGGCGTATAGACACGCGGAATGTTGACGAGAGTATTCCACGGCCCCTTGTATTCCGGATTTTTGGTATCGACGAAATAGGCGTGCTCGATGCGGTAGTCGTCCACCATGGGGAAACCGTATATGTAGGCTTCCTTGGCGATGGCGCGCGCTTCCTCCGGGGTTATGCTGGTCTGGGCTAGTGCCGATGTGAAGCGCAAAGCCGGAATCAGGGCAATGCCGCAAGCAAAGCCTCGGYGTGTGATACTTGTCACGAGTTGATCCTTCCCCGTTGATTTAAGTCGCAATTGTCTCGGCGTTCAAACGCAGTCTCAGTCAAAAGAAGGTCTCGCCGTGAGGAAAAGAACAAGTACGTAACGGTTAATTCACGGATCAAAAGGTTGAGTATGCGCGTTTAAAATTTGGCGCTTCCTTCAAATGCGGATATCAAACTCAATTGCGAACCTCATCACGTAGCAAGCAAAACCATGATTGAAACAGACCGTCTGCTCCTGCGTCCGCTCGTCATCGGCGATTTTGAAAGCTACAAGACCGTGTGGGTGAACAAGCCGATGACGGACGGTTCTCCCGGCCACCCTCAACTGAGTGAGGAAGATATCTGGTATCGGTTGCTGCGTTGGATCGGACACTGGGCGACGTTTGACTTCGGCCCTTTTGCCATTGTCGACCGCATATCTGGCGCGGTGATCGGCGAGGTGGGGCTGGCGCACTTTCATCGAGGTCACGGCGTTCCCTACGATGGTTTTCCAGAGGCCATGTGGAGGGTGGAATATTCCCGCCACGGCCGGGGTATAGCAACAGAGGCGATGCAAGCCGTATTTGTCTGGTTCGACTCGAGGAAAATTTCAACCCGGACAGTTTGCATGATCGATACGTGGAACGATACGTCGAAACGCGTCGCCGCCCGCCTGGACTTCAAAATGTTCAAAGCCACGACTTATCGCGGTAATCCTGTGGAACTATTCGAGAGAGTGTCCGATCCCGACTGACCGGCCGGTTGAAACAGATCCAGGAGCGACTGCACCTCCAGGATGTTGCATAGGCCGGCTCTAGGCATCTTTCGGCAGCACTGAGCGAACCCTTGCGATGAAGACATGGAAGTCCTGCATGAAAGTGCGAAGGAAATCGGCAGTTGTGTCGTTCGTGACCTCGCCGTCATCGGTGATCAGCCCCGGTGTGAACTGGATGTAGGCTTCCGGGGCATTCATCTGGGGAGAGTTGCAGAAACTAAGGACGCTGCGCAAATTCTGCTGGGCGATTGCTGTGCCTATCGCGCCCGGCGACGTGCCGATCACCGCTGACGGCTTGCGTGTGAATGAGTTGGTGCCATAGGGGCGGCTCGCCCAGTCGATTGCGTTTTTCAGCCCGCCGGGTATGGATCGATTGTATTCGGGCGTGACGAACAGCACGGCGTCGACCGCCGCGATTGCCGCCTTGAATGCCTTGCCAGCCGGAGGGTAGTCGGCGTCATAGTCGTAGCTGTAGAGCGGCAGGTCCTTGAAGGATATCTCCGACATTTCAAGTTCCGGCGGGGCGAGTCGCACCAACGCGTTGGCGAGCTTGCGATTGATCGAGCCCTTGGCGAGGCTGCCGATGAAATAGCCTACTTTATGCGTGGTCATGGCGTTCTCCAATATCTCGCATGATAAAGGACGTATCATACGCAAGAATCATAGAAGGGTCTCTTGTCCAGTAACTAATCGCCGACGAAAGTGACCGTCTCGGTGAGCGGGGCGCGGCCCGTACGCGGGGAACTTACCGCGGGGTCCTCGTACCCGATCGACATGCCGCAGAAGAGGATGAGCTCGTCCGGGGGCGACAAGGCCTCCGCGACCGTCTCGCGAACCTGCGACCACGCCATCTGCGTGCAACTGTGCAGTCCTTCGGCGCGGAGCAGCAGCATGATGGTCTGCAGATACATGCCGACGTCGGCCCATTGGGGACGGCCCAGGTCGCGGTCGATGTAGCAGAACAGGGCGACTGGCGCGCCGAAACAGTTCCAGTTGGCGATTGCCGCCCGCTGGCGCGCCTCCCAGTCCTCGCGCGCAATGCCGAGCGCGCTGTAGCGCTCCTTGCCGAAGGCGGATCGGCGCTCCGCGTACGGAGACTTCAGCTCGGACGGGTACATCTTGTACTGCCGCTTGTCCCAGGGGTCGCCGTGGGCCACGCGCTCGACGGCGGTCGTCTTGAGTTCGGCCAGCGGCGCGCCGGTCATCACGTAGGTGTTCCACGGCTGGATGTTCGATCCGGACGGCGCCCAGGCTGCGGCAGACAGCACGCGCTCAAGCACCTCCCTCGACACAGGAGCGTCGGTGAATCCGCGCACCGCCCGTCGGCTTGTGACTGCTTCATAAACGTCCATGATCGCCTCCATACCGCCGGCCATTCGTTTCGATCTGCCGGCGTATGAGGTACTGTCCATGTTCATGGCCGTCTCCTCCTGACTGTTCCGTTTGTGATTTGGTTCATTATCTCCATTCGCAATGGAGACGTAATCACACCGTGGTCTAGGAGACGTACATCCAACGTATATAGGGATCGATGCGTCCGAGGGGCATGTGGGCGAGGGTCAAGGCCAATAGTCTCACCGCGTAACCAGTTAAAAATAAAGTGGAAATCGCGTAAACTCGTGTAAATTGCTCGCGCTGGTTGTGATGGCATGCCAAAATCTGCAACCCGCCATCTGGGGGAGGATTGGGGGCGATGTGCCTTCTCTTCTCCCTCTTTGTTTCGAGCGGAGGGGAAGTGTGATTGGACCCATGGGCGAGGGTGGGCGACACTACCGCTGCTGCCTGAACTCAACTACCCCAATGCCCATTGGCAGCAATAGGCCGGAGCCGACGAAGCATTTCCACAGTCCCCTGTGAAGCACTGCTTTGGCGCTTCGGCCATTTTTTTGAATAGCTTTCCCGGCGATTGCCCGAATTTCGCGATTACCCCTTTCGGTGGATGGCCATAAAGCCATTTATACGGCACACCAAATCGGGTGTAACTTGACCCGGCTGACCGCTGTTAGCACCCCGGTCTTGGGACAAATGTTTCCTCGCTAAAGCGGCCAGTTGGGGGAGAGAGAGGAGAAGAGACAGCCGCGTGGGGGCTCGTTGTCTTGCTCTCCTCCTTCTTCTCACCCCTGATGAGGGTTAGCGTCATTCAGTTTATTCTACGGCTCCAGCCGAAACTGCCCCCTAGACGCAACATACGCCATAACACTGTCGTGTCGTTTTCCTTGGGGTGTTCAAGCCGTTTCAGGAGCATCTCCAGCTTGCGGATTTCGCACATTTCATCTGCAATTAATGACCTGCTGAAAGCGACTTCATCCCCGGCAGTCGCTATCGATCCGGTTCGCAATTCAAACAGTCTCCATTGTGCTTTCTCGACATTACTATAGTGCAACTCAATCAGCGTTTTGTAGGACGCAATCTTCTCCTCGTGATTGGGCAACGTTCTGTCCCTCCGTTCCTCCAAGCAAACCATAGCATATTTCACCTGGACTTCCGACCGGCAGGGGATAATCACTATGGGCGAAAACGGGGGTTCCGTAGACTTTCGCTCGGCCTGCGGATAACAATCACGCTAGGGAACGCGGCCACGATGAGAAACATACCGGACAACTTGCGGCGTCTACACGGCCAAGAATACTACATGAGAAAGAAGACGCTCGCTTATATCAAAGATAGCGCGAACGGTGTCGTCAACCTTGAAGTAATCGAGCAGGCCATGGACGCTGTGGACGCATTGCGGCGGATCAAAACTGACGATCCATACTTGCAGACCGTGCAAATGTTCGGCCTGCGCATCTTCAACGGCTTTGCATCATCGCTCGGGCTTCTGACGACAGGCTACTATCAAAAGAGCGCAATGATCGTTCGCGATCTCCTAGAAACCAGTTGGTTAATCGACCTATTCAGACTGGACAAGACCGAACTAGAGGCTTGGCACAAGCTTGGTGACGATGAGAGACGATCGCATTTTAAACCATGGAAGGTACGCCGATCGCTTAACCGACTCTATGGAACGCCGGACAGCATTAGAGACAGCATCTACAAAACGTTTTGCGAGCTAGCGGCCCATCCCACACCACAGTCCTATAAGATGCTTACTCCGGACCTCGACGGAGCGCGTAGCGGTCCTTTTTTCAATCCTAGAGCAATAGACGTAATGCTTTTTCAAACGTCGCGAGTGGGTATAGAGGTCTGTGACACCATGGCGGATTTCTTCAATCGGCCCACGTTCAGTCTCGAAAACTGGGACACCGTTTACAGCGATATCATTGCCAAGCGCGACGAGTGGATGAAGGTTTATCATCCGAAGTAGACGCGAAATTAAGTAGGTATGCCACGGTCACCGGTCCCCTTTTTGCGAATGCCAGACCCAATGTATAAACTGCACCAAGAAAGCAGGGAGTGTGGCCAACCTGTAAACCTTACGGAAAAATAGCCGGTACGGTTCGCTCTGCCGAGTTTTTCTTGTCCGTAGTTCCGTTGCGGCCCTTGCCTCCGATAGCGCCATAGGGTAATTGCTCGCCTGTCGATTTGAGGTTTCCCCCAGAGACTTCGCAAATAATCGGCGTGACTGTTACCCTCAGCGTTACCCCGGCAGAAAACAAGCCGGATATTCTGAGGATCGAATGCCCGCTAAGTCGTTGATTTAGCAAAATTATCGGAGTGTAGCGCAGCCCGGTAGCGCACTTGACTGGGGGTCAAGGGGTCGTCGGTTCGAATCCGGCCACTCCGACCAGCATAGCCAAATATTGGCTATACGCCTGTTCCGGGAGCAGGCATCGCATCCGGTTTGATGTTTTTCGATCAATCGTGTTTCGAAGCGAGTTCCGCGGCCACTTCCAGCACTTGATCTTCCCTGATGCCGACCGTGAAATCCTCGATATCGTCGATCGTCTCGCCGTCAGGGATACGAATGGGATTGTGCGTGCCGACCAGAACAGTCTTTATCCGCCGCGGCAGCGCCGGGAGCAAAAATCTTTTGACGCATTCGATCAGAACGGCCCGCTTGTCCGGCGCGAGCTTTCCGAGTTTTTCCCGCAAGAGGTGACCGAACATATTGCCGTCGGCGAAGCCGAAGGGGCTCGCTAGATCAAATGCATGCAACCTGTATTCGATCCGGGTCATGACCGTTCCTCGTGTTGGCAGGGCTTATATGTAAACCTGTACGGTTGGCAGCAATAGGGCGGGACGGCCATGGCACCATTTATTTTGGCGGAACTGGTAAATAGAGCCGGCAACGTCATTCCGGTGCACGCAATGCTGTACTATTCGTGAGACAGGTCATTATATTGCGTTCATAATATACCAAAACGTCTGTCCGGGGGCAAACGCATGAGTACTGCCGTGTTTCAAGCCATGACCGCCAAAATGCGCATCCTGCTTGCATTGAGCTGCGTTGTTTTCCTGAGCCTTGCCGGAGTTTCGCAGGCGCAGACTGCGGCTACCCAGCCGCCGCCCAAAAAAGTCGAAGAGCTTTTGAAGCTTCTGGATGATCCCGAAATCAAAGCATGGATCGCTGCCAAGGGCGCTCCGCCTGCGGCGGCGGAAGAGGATTCCGTTGCGCCATCGGCAAGCGATTTCATGCAATGGTCGAACGCCATTCGGGCGCACTTGCGCGGCCTCGTGCAGGCCATTCCGGCAGTTCCCGGCGAATTTGCTGGGGCACGCTCAACGATCATGACCGAAATCAACGGTCGACGTCCGGGGGCGATCCTGCTGCTCTTCGCAGCATTTGCTGCACTCGGGTTCGGGGCTGAATTTCTCTTTCGGCGTATTCTCGCCCGGGCGCGCCGGAAAATGGCTGTGCCGGCCGCGACCGAGGCAGATGCGCCCAAACGGCATCATGTGATCGGCCGATCGATTTTTGCCGCCATGGCACCGCTGGTGGTCTTTGCTCTGGCAAGTATCGGTGCCTTCCTCGCCTTCACGTGGCCGCCACTCTTGGCCATGCTTGTCCTGCCCATGCTTGTCGCCCTGATAGCCTGGCGTGTGATCATGCGATTGGGTGCCATTGTGCTTGCAACCGACCGCAAGCAAGCAGACGGTGGCGAGATCGTGGCGCGTCTCATCCCTATGGACGATGTGCAGGCCGCGTTCTGGTATCGCCGTGTTGCCTGGTTCACGGGCATCTTCTTCACAGGTTGGGCGGTGGCGGGATGGATGACCGCGCTGAATTTCAGCCCCAACGTCAGGAGCTTGATCGTTTACACGCTCGGCCTTGGCCTTTTGGTGGTGGCGCTGGAAACCGTCTGGAAACGCCCGGAAGCCCCCGTCGCATCCCGGGCCTACCGCGCCAAGGAGTGGCTGCTCACACTCTATCTATGTGTACTTTGGCTGTTATGGGTTGCCGGCATGAGCCTGGCTTTTTGGGTCGGCATCTATGTCATCATCCTGCCTCCGATCTTGAGGACAACCAGCACAATCGTAAAATCGTTCTTCGCCGGTCCCGATGATGCGCCAAAAGCCAGGAACCCGGTCTTTGAAGTCCTCCTGGAGCGGGGRGCAAGGGTGATCATCATCATACTTGCAGTTGCCTGGCTCGGCGCCGTCATTCGTTTTCGCACGATAGGATTGATGGAAGACGAGGCCGCGAGCCGCATGATTCGCGGCGTGCTGGGTGGCGTGGTGATCTTGCTCGCCGCAGATCTCGTCTGGCATATGCTCAAAGGTCTCATCAACGTGCGTATCGAACGCGCCCGGATCGAAGGCGGCGACGAGGCTGCACTGGCCCGCAGCGGGCGGCTTATGACCTTGCTGCCGATTCTGCGCAATTTTCTTGCCGTACTCATCGCCGCGATTGCCGTGATGATGGTCTTGTCCGGTCTCGGCGTGGCAATCGGCCCGTTGATCGCGGGCGCCGGCATTTTCGGCGTCGCCATCGGCTTCGGCTCGCAGGCTCTCGTCAGGGACATCATCAGCGGCATCTTCTACATGACCGACGACGCGTTTCGGGTGGGAGAATATATCCAGAGCGGCAGCTACAAGGGCACAGTCGAATCCTTCAGCATCCGCTCCGTCAAATTGCGGCACCATCGCGGCCCGATCTTCACCGTACCGTTCGGCACGTTAGGTGCCGTGCAGAACATGAGCCGTGACTGGGTCATCGACAAATTCCTTATTTCGGTCAGCTACGACACGGATATCGCCAAGGTCAAAAAGCTGGTGAAAGCCGTCGGGGCCGAACTGCTGCAGGATCCGGAATTCGGCCCGCAGATCATCGAGACGGTCAAGATGAAGGGCGTCGAGGCTTTCGGCGATTACGGTATCAATCTGAGCTTCGCCATGATGACAAAACCGGGGCATCAGTCCACGATCCGCCGCCGCGCCTATGCCATGATCAGGGAAGCGTTCGGAGCCAATGGCATCGGCTTTGCGTCACCAACGGTACAGGTTGCCGGTAATGAGGATCATACGGCAAATGTCGCTGCGGCAGCCACGAATGACGCGATAGCCCGCAAAAAGGCTGCCGAAGCAGCTAAGCTGCAGGAGAATTGAGATCACGACCCTAGGGTCAGAACCTGTTAATCTGGTCCTGGTCCTGGTCCTGGTCCTGGCCCTAGCGCTTCGCGCGGCTCTTGCGTCGTATGAGAACCGCCTTCACCGCAAACCTCGYCATGGACTCCACATCCCGATTGCCGATGATGAAGGCAGCGCGCACAAAACGTGCCAGCGTGTTGATTTCGTCGTCCGATATTTCTTGGTCATTCAGCTGCCGGACGGCCGAGTCCAGTGAGCGCTGCATGAGTTCAGCATCAGCGTCCGAATAGTTGTTCTTGTTGCTTTTAAAAACTGCCAATTGGTACACCCATCATGTGCGGTCAATTCGTCCTTCTATCAGGAACTGGCAAACGACCATTTCTTTGGTGGCGGACCTCCAATGCGGCACATCCCCAGATGATGCCGATGAGCAGCCAGAAATGCCGCCAATGATCGGTGTCGATGACATTGCCGATGGCCACATGCGCTATATAAACAAGATAGGCGCAGAGCAGAAAGGGTTGCCAGGGGCGCTCGCGAAAGAGGATGCGCAGTCCGAGGCCCAGCGTCAACATGGTAAGGGTCAGATAGCTGATAAATCCGATCCAGCCATAGTCCAGCGCCGCTTTCAGCCAGATATTATGCGTGTCTTCGCCGAAGATCGGTCCAAACTCCAGCGGGCCTATCCCGAGCGGATGATCGATCGACATGAGCAGGCCATACCAGTGGCGGGCGAAGCGTCCGAATTGCGCATCGTCATAATCCTGTACCAGCTGCGCTCGCGCCGTGAAAAGGTCGGCAACGCTCGGGATCTGCAGCGCGACGACGACAGCCAGCAGGACAAACACGACGGCAAGGCCTGCAAGCAGGATGATCCGCGTCCGGAACAGCGGATTGGGGTTTCTGATGAACAGAAGCAGGGCCAGGCCTGCAATGATCAGTGCGGCCATTCCCCAGGCTGCGCGCGAGAAAGACAGGAAGATACCAAGCGTCAGGATGAGGATCGGGATCAGGCGCAACGGCAGGGCTCGAAGGTTGCCCACAAGGACGCCATGCACCAGCCAGGCAAGTGGCAGCATGAGGAACGGTCCGAAAACATTCGGGTCCTGGAAGGCACCCATTGCGCGGCCATAGCGCGTGAACAGTTCTGCTCCGGGAAAGGCATCGAAATAGCCGAGGATACCGAGCAGCGATGTGCCGATCGCAGCGAGAATATAGGCCTTGAAGATGACACGCAGGACGCGATGGTCGGCATCGATGATCGCTGCGAAGAAAACCGCCGTAAAGCCGAGGAAAAGCGAAACGGCGATGTACATTGGCGCCGCTTTGAGGTCGGGCATCTGCGCCAGGGAAACAAGGCCGCCGAGATTGAAGACCACCAGAATGGCGAGGAGGGCGGCGACCGTGCGTGACAATCTCAGACCGAACAGGGCCCAGACGGCGATAAGGCCAGCCATATAGAGCTCGTATGGCGCGGGTTCATCGATGACGAAGCCGCTGAGAAACACCCCGAAGCCCACGGCAAAAGTCGAAATCAATTTGATCAGAGCGCGGTTTTTTGCGGCGTGATCGACGCTGGCCTGCCGGTTCTGATCAATTGCCGCGCTCAATAGGCATTGTCCGTGTTGAGAAGTCGCACGGGAGTGAGGAACAGGATTTTCAGATCGAACCACAACGACCAGTTCTCGATGTAATACAG
>NZ_JBFUMG010000060.1:0-14750 GCF_054049495.1 Phyllobacterium sp. P5_D12
GAACAATTGCGGAAAACGTACATCGTAGCAGATGGCAAGACCGAGCCGCGCAAAAGGCAGATCGATCACGACCGTATCAGCGCCCGGCGCATAGACAGCGGACTCGCGCCAGCTCTCGCCATTGTCGAGATCGACATCGAACATGTGGATCTTGTCATAGCGTGTGAGAATATTGCCGTCCGGCCCGAAGAGAAACGCGCGATTGGCAATCTTGCCATCGTCACGGGCAATCGCAGTCGATCCTATATGAAGATGAATTCCGTGCTTGGCCGCTAGCTCCGAAGCCGTGCGAACGATGATATCGTCGCTCTCACTTTTTAAAACGCTGGCAAGTGCCTTGCGATCGCGCTGGAGTGAACCCGTCATTTCCGGTGTCTGGACGTAGACGGCACCCTGATGGGCAGCATCGGCAACATACGTCGCAAGATCGGCGGCATTGGCTTGCGGGTCTGTGCCCGAGCGCATCTGGATGGCGGCAGCGCGAAATGAACTCATATCATCGTCCTCAAGCGAGTTCGCCGGTCTTCAACAATGTGTCAAGACGGCCCTGATTTTCCAGCGCATACAGATCATCGCAACCACCGACATGGGCTTCGCCGATGAAGATTTGCGGAAATGTAGTGCGCCCATTGGAGCGCGCCAGCATTTCCTGACGGACGGCGGGCTCGATCGAGGCATTGTGCTCGGTAAAAGCAACGCCTTTTTTGGACAAAAGGCTTTTGGCGGCTGTACAATAACCACAACCGTTACGCGTATAGATTGTTACATCAACCATTCGAAAGCTCCGTTTGCCTTTCTATATAGGCATCAAAACTTCAGGCGAAAAGACCTGTTTTTTGCGCATAAGTAGTGTCAGAGAGACAATTCTTTTGATAACACCCGGCCGAAAGTCAGAACATCGACGCTTATCGCGCCGCCTCGCAGCAAGGCGCGGGCGGCGGCTTTGACGGTCGCGCCAGTTGTATAGACGTCGTCGATCAGGAGCACATTGCGGCCGCGCACCTTGATTTCCTGCGTCACGGGCACCTTGAACGCACCGCGCACATTGGCGACACGCTCATTCAGGCCGAGGCCCACTTGCTGTTTCGTCTGTTTAATGCGTTCAAGCGCATCCGGATCGAATGCCTTGCCGCTCGACCGCGCCAGATGCCGGGCAAGTTCGGCGGATTGGTTGAACCGGCGAAACCAGAAACGCCGCGCGTGCAGCGGGACCGGCACGATAATATCGCAATCATCCAGCAATTCGCCACCCGCACGCACCATCCAGCGGGCCATCCATGGCCCGAGGTCAGTGCGATCATTATATTTGAGCCGGTGCACCAGATCGCGGATGACACCTTCGTGCACGGCRACGGAACGGGCGCGACGGAACGGAGGCGGTTCGGCGATCGCCTCTGCAGAGAGAATTTCAGCGCCGAGATCATGACTGAAGGGGATGCCAAGCACCGGACAATAGGGCTTCTCGATGAAACGCACCTTCGACCAGCATTGACCGCACAGTGAGCCTGGCTCGGCGACATGCTTGTCACAGCCGGCACAAACCGGCGGGAACAGCAGTCCAAACAACCCATCGGTTGCGCTGCGTGCGAAGAGACTTATCGTTGCTCCGATTGTTTTCCCGCTGGTTTTCATTGCAATTCGTTCCAAGGCGACGCATCTACGCCCCAACTATACAGACATCAGAGAAATCCGGAATGGATCGGCATCAGGTCTTCGATCGAAATTTATTGCTGGCGAGGCGTTTGCGCGCCTTGCGGCAGCATGGAAATTCTGCGGATTTCCTGCTTGCGCGCGCTTGCGAAGATCTGGAAGAGCGCCTGTCCGCCGTTGAACGTCAATTCGACGTTGCCGTGGATCTGGCAAGCCACACGGGTCTCGCCGCGCGCGCAATCCAACGATCCGGCAAGGCCGCGACGATCGTGCGTGTCGAGCACGCGCGGCAGTTTCTCGACAATACGTTTCCTGCAGTGGTCGCCGATGAGGAGATCCTGCCGCTAAAACCGGCAAGCATTGACCTTATTGTGTCACTGCTATCCCTGCATCTCACCAACGACACGCCGGGCACTCTCCTGCAAATCCGTCGCGCGCTGAAACCTGATGGTCTGTTCCTCGGTGCGATGGCCGGCGAGAATACCCTGGCGGAACTGCGCGAATGCCTGCTGGCGGCTGAGAGCGAGATTTATGGCGGTGCCTCTCCCCGGGTTGTGCCCTTTGCCGATGTCCGCGGTGTCGGCGGCCTGTTGCAGCGCGCGGGTTTTACCCTGCCCGTCACCGATATGGAGACCTATACGGTGCGCTACGGCTCGGCCTTCGCCCTGATGCGCGACCTGCGCGCCATGGGCATGCAGAATATCCTCATCGGACGATCGCGCCGGCCATTGACGCGGCATTATTTCATGCGGGTTGCGGAGATTTATGCGGAACGCTTCACCGATCCCGACGGCCGAATCAGGGCGACGTTCTCGTTCATCTGGATGTCAGGCTGGGCTGCGCACGAATCGCAGCAGAAGCCGTTGAAGCCCGGCTCCGCCAAGGCATCGCTTGCCGATTTTCTCAAGGATGTCGAGAAGAAATAGCGCTAACAGTCGCCGATCTTTGAGCCATCGCTGTTCAATATACAAACCGCCTTGGGTGAAGACTGCAATACACTCCGGCGAATGGTATAGGTGGACGTGGTTATCGGTTCGGGCTTCTTGATCGATCCGGTCTGGATCTCATCGATGGAACGGCTGGTCGAATAATCGACGACAGCCTGCGAACCGCGATCAGCAAGCGGCGCAATGATCAGAGCCAGCGCAACGGCTGCCGAACCGAACAGCAATGTGATCCGCAGGATGCCTCCGGCTGCACCCGAAAGAGCGCTCGGTTGCAACAGTTCATCATCGAGATAGTCGTTCTTACGCCCCATGCCCCACCTGAAATACGCGTCAAGATTAACTAAAAGTCGCTCAATCAGGTGAAGGATCAATTAAGCATCAGAGTTAACGCGGCAAGAATACAGTCTGGGGTTGCGAAAAGTTAGAGAAGATCGACAAGGAACGGGATGAGCGGGATATCTGCAGGCGGCATTGGATAGTCGCGCATATCCTTCGGCCGTACCCATTTGAGAACCTGTCCTTCTATCCCGCGCGGTATTCCCTCATAGCGCCGGCATATGAACAATGGCATCAGCAGATGGAAGGTTTCATAGGTGTGGCTGGCAAAGGTCAGCGGCGCCAGGCAAGCCGGTTTGACAATGATGCCGAGTTCTTCGTGCAGTTCGCGGATCAGGCTTTCTTCCGGCGTTTCGCCCGGATCGACCTTGCCGCCCGGAAACTCCCAGAGGCCGGCGAGCGATTTGCCTTCCGGACGTTGCGTCAGCAACACCCGGCCATCCGCGTCGACCAGCGCACAGGCCGTCACGAGAAGGATCGGGTGTTCGCTCATGTCCCTGGCGCCTGCCTGTAAGCATAGCGATAAGCTTCATTGAAGCCCATCTGCTCGTAGAGCGCGACGGCGCCCGTGTTGGCTACYTCGACCTGTAACCACGCCTTCTTCGCGCCGTGCTGCAGGGCCCATTTCAATGCCGATTTGATAATCGTGCGACCGAGGCCCACGCGGCGCCGATTTGCCGCCGTTCCAATGTTGAATAGACCAGCCAGTGCTCCATCCTGCACACATATCGCCGTCGACACCGGGACGGCGCCCTCTTCGATGACGAACAAGCCCTTGGATGGGCGAATAGCATTGATAACTTCGAAAAGGCCAGGTTTCAGCGCGGCGTTGTCTCCCTGCACCTGCAAGGCAGCATCGATGAACCGGCCTATATCCTTGAGCGGAATTTGATCGATCGCGTCCGAAAGATCGACATTTGCCAGATCGACGACCATGACCATGGATTCATCAAACCGTGCCCAGCCAAGCTCTTCAAGGTAATGATCGAGCGCTTCCGGCGCGAGCGGCGACTGGCGGAAAATCGGCGGCCTGCCATAGGCGCGAAACCGTTGTGCAGCACGTGCCACTCGCTGTTCGAGATTGTCGGTATCACCGGGATCGAGCGGATTGACCGAGTTCAAACGCTTCGAAGGGTGGCTGGCCGTCATGCGAATCGCCCAGCTTCCATCATAGTGCACCGACGATGCGGGCCAGGACCGGAAACCGACCGCCTCAAACTGTCTGATTTGGGCTAACTGCATGCATGATCCCTATTAAAGCCCAAGCGAAAATTCGTCAGGACGCGGCGAAAATGGTGATTTTCGAGCACCGAAGAGCAGCGTACATTTGGGTACGTGAGCATCGGAGCGCAGAAAAAACGCCATTTGCAGCCCGTCATGGCGAATTTTCGTTGGGCTTTCAGCTGCGATAATCGCCATTGATCGCCACATATTCCTTGGTCAGATCACAGGTCCAGACAGTCGCCTTGCCTTTGCCGAGACCGATGTCGACACGGATCTTGATATCGTCATTCTTCATATAGGCGGAGGTCGCATCTTCCGAATAGTCCGGATCGCGCTCGCCTTCGCGGGCCACGCGGATATCCCCGAACCAGATCGCCAGCCGGTCGCGGTCCGCCGGTTCGCCCGCCTTGCCGACAGCCATGACGATGCGGCCCCAATTGGCGTCTTCGCCAGCAGCGGCGGTCTTGACCAGCGGCGAATTGGCAATCGACAGCGCAATGCGCTTGGCAGAGCGCGCGGAGGTCGCACCCGTTACGCTGATTTCGAGCATCTTGCGTGCGCCCTCGCCGTCGCGCACCACTTGCAGCGCGAGATCCTTCAGAACGCGGTCAAGCGCTTTGGCGAAAGGCTTGAGGCGCTTGTCCTTGAGCTTCGTAACAGGCGCAGCGCCACGCTCGGCAGCCGATCCGGTAGCGAAAAGCAGCAAGGTGTCGGATGTCGATGTATCGCTGTCGACGGTCACGGAATTGAAACTCTTGCCAACGGATTTCGACAGGAGCTTCTGCAGCACATCGGCCGCAATCGGTGCATCGGTGGCTACGAAAGACAGCATCGTGGCCATATCCGGCGCGATCATGCCAGCACCTTTGGCGATGCCATTGATTGTCACCGGCACACGGCCCAGCAGTACTGTTTCGGTTGCGACCTTGGGAAACGTATCGGTCGTCATGATGGCGCTCGCGGCATCTTGCCAGCGCTCGGCAACGGCATTCTTCGTCATGTCCGTCAAAAGATGGCTGAATTTACCCGCATCGAGCGGCTCACCGATCACGCCAGTCGAGGCAAGAAAAATCTGGTGAGGCTTGCAACCCACAGCCTTTGCGGCAGCTGCAGCTGTCAACTTGGCCGACTCGCGACCCTTTTTCCCGGTAAAGGCATTGGCATTGCCGGAATTGACAACGACGGCCCGCGCCGTGCCGCCCTCAAGACTTGTACGGCAGTAATCCACGGCTGCCGAAGGGCATTTGGACCGTGTGAATACACCGGCCACCGCCGTTGGCCGATCGAATACGATGAGCAAAACGTCTGTCCGGCCCTTGTATTTGATACCGGCTTCAGCTGTGGCGATCTTTACCCCGTGAATTTCCGGCATGGTCGGATAATGTTTCGGAGCCAGCGGAGAGACGGATGTGGACATCGGCTACCTCGAGAAGCGCTTTTTTTGACAGGTCATAAACTATCGAAGGAAGACCCGGCGACTTGCACCGGGTCTTGTATTGTTACTGCTGGGCTTCGGTTGCAGCCTTGATCGCCGCTTCCGTTGCCGGATCGGTATATTCGATCTTCAGATCGCCGCGGTCCTTCTTCACGAGCTCCATGTACTTCTCGCGAATGAGGATCGATTTCACCTGGTCCTTGACCTGGTCGAACGCAGGCGGCTGCTGGGTACGCTTGTCTTCGAGCTTGATCACATGGAAGCCGAACTGGGTCTGTACGGGTTCTTTGGTGTACTGGCCGACTTCCAGCGCATTGGCTGCCTTGTCAAATTCCGGCACCATCTGCCCTGGTCCGAAGTAACCGAGGTCGCCGCCCTGGGCAGCTGAGCCGTCCGTCGATTTCTCCTTGGCAACGTCTTCGAATTTTGCTCCGCCATCGAGCTGCTTGATGATGGCTTCGGCTTCCTCCTTGGTCTTCACCAGAATGTGACGGGCGCGGACCTCATTTTGTGGCGGCATCGCTGCTATTTCCTTATCGTAGCGAGCGCGAATGTCAGCGTCGGTGATCTTGTCGACGACCTGCTGCTTGAAGTAGTCATTGTGCAGGGCGCGGTCCTTCAGAAACTCGAGACGAGCCTGGAACTCAGGGGTCTGGTCAAGCTTTTCGGCTTCAGCCTTCGCTGCAAGTGACTTGATGTCGATAATGGCAGCCAGAGCGGCCAAACGCCGCTGATCGTCAGGCAGCTTGGCAAATTGCGGATCGAGGTCCGCAGAAATCTGGTCTACATCCTTGTTTGTGATCTTGCTGCCGTTGATCGTTGCGAGCACTTTATCGGGATCAGCCTTGGCTGTGTCCGCCTGTGCAGCATCTGGTTTGGCAGGTTCCGTTTTACCGGCTTCCTGGGCCATTGCCACAGAAGATATACCGGTCAAAAGTGCAGCGACAGTCATTAATGAAAGGGTTTTACGCAATTGGTTCATGGGTCAATTTCTCCTTGGGAGGACCGGTACGGGCTATGAATACGGCAGAATTTTGCCATGAGGCTGCGATCGATCGCTTGTTGCTTCAACATTGACATCATTCGTGCCCCCTCTTATCTGTCCATCGGCTTTGCGTCCAGATAGCTTGGCAACAGATAGACTTATACCTTGGGCTTGGTGTCCGTATTGTATCAGGCGTCTTGAATGTCAGGCTTTGGATGCCTCAAAATGCCACAGTTGCTGGCAAAACGTATTATAGAGAGGACCAGGGATGGTCAGTTTCGGCGGCCTCGCCCGCAAGATTTTCGGCTCCTCGAATGAGCGCCGCGTCCGCAGCTTCAAACCCCGCGTTGACCAGATCAATGCGCTTGAGGCAGAAATCTCGTCGCTTACCGACGAAGAGCTCAAGGCAAAAACCGCGGAATTTCGCGAAAAGCTCGCCAATGGCACCAAGCTCGACGATCTCCTTGTTCCGGCCTTTGCCGTGGCACGTGAAGCTGCCAAGCGCGTTCTTGGCATGCGCCCCTTCGACGTCCAGCTGATCGGCGGCATGGTCCTTCACAATGGCGGCATTTCCGAGATGCGCACCGGCGAAGGCAAAACGCTTGTCGCTACCCTGCCGGTCTATCTGAATGCGCTGGAAGGCAAAGGCGTTCATGTCGTCACTGTGAACGACTACCTCGCCACCCGCGATGCGCACTGGATGGGTCAGATCTATAACTTCCTTGGCCTGACATATGGCATCATCGTGCACGGTCTCGATGATGAAGAGCGCGCCAAGGCCTATAATGCCGATATCACCTACGCTACCAACAATGAACTCGGCTTCGATTACCTGCGCGACAATATGAAATATGAGCGCGCCCAGATGGTGCAGCGCCCGCATAACTACGCGATTGTCGACGAAGTGGATTCGATCCTCGTCGATGAAGCGCGCACGCCGCTGATCATTTCCGGCCCGCTGGATGACCGGTCCGATTTCTACAATCTCATCGATGCGTTCATCAAACCATTGAACCCCGAAGACTATGAGATCGACGAGAAGCAGAAGACGGCGATCTTTACCGAGGAGGGCACCGAGAAGCTTGAAAACCTCCTGAGGGAAGCCGGTCATCTCAAGGGTGAAGGGCTTTACGATATCGAGAACGTTGCTGTCGTGCACCACGTCAACAACGCGTTGCGAGCGCACAAGCTTTTCCAGAAGGACAAGGACTACATCGTTCGCAATGACGAAATCGTCATCATCGATGAGTTCACCGGCCGCATGATGCCGGGCCGCCGCTTCTCGGAAGGCTTGCACCAGGCACTGGAAGCCAAAGAGCATGTGACGATCCAGCCGGAAAACCAGACGCTGGCCTCGATCACCTTCCAGAACTATTTCCGCATGTACAAGAAGCTCGCCGGCATGACGGGTACAGCTTCCACTGAAGCGGAAGAATTCGGCAATATCTACGGTCTCGAAGTAACGGAAATTCCGACCAATCTTCCCGTGCAGCGTCTCGACGAGGACGACGAGGTCTACCGGACAGTCGAGGAAAAATATAAGGCGATCGTTCGCGATATTCGTGAAGCCACGGCCAAGGGCCAGCCTATCCTCGTTGGCACCACGTCGATCGAGAAATCCGAGCAATTGGCTGAACGCCTGCGCAAGGAAGGCTTCAAGGACTTCCAGGTCTTGAATGCCCGCTACCATGAACAGGAAGCCCATATCGTCGCGCAAGCCGGTGTTCCAGGTGCCATCACCATCGCCACCAACATGGCAGGTCGCGGTACTGATATTCAGCTTGGCGGCAATCTGGAAATGCGCATAGCGCGCGAACTCGACGATATGGCCGAGGGCGACGAGCGTAAGACAAAAGAAGCCGCGATCCGCGCCGACATTGCCAAGCTCAAGGAAAAGGCACTTGCAGCCGGCGGGCTTTACGTTCTTGCGACCGAACGCCATGAAAGCCGCCGCATCGACAATCAGTTGCGTGGCCGTTCAGGCCGCCAGGGCGATCCCGGCCGTTCGAAGTTCTTCCTGTCGCTGCAAGACGATCTGATGCGGATTTTCGGTTCCGAACGCATGGATGGCATGCTGCAGAAGCTTGGTCTCAAGGAAGACGAAGCCATCGTCCATCCCTGGATCAACAAGGCGCTGGAAAAAGCGCAGAAGAAGGTCGAGGCGCGCAACTTCGATATCCGCAAGAACCTTCTGAAATATGATGACGTGATGAATGATCAGCGCAAGGTGATCTTCGAACAACGCATCGAATTGATGGACAGCACCGATCTCAGCCAGACCACCAGGGAAATGCGCGAGGATGTGGTGGACGATCTGCTCGCGCGCTACACGCCCGAAGGCGCTTACGCGGAACAATGGAAGATCGCCGAGCTCGACGAGGATGTGCGCAATGTTCTCAATCTCAATCTGCCGATCACCGAATGGGCCCTCGAAGACGGCATTACGCCGGACGATATCCGGGAACGCCTGACGGAAGCCGTTGAGAAGGCCGCCGCCGATCGTGCCGAGCGCTTTGGTCCGGAAATCATGGCCTATGTCGAGAAGTCTGTCATTCTCCAGACCCTTGATGCCCTGTGGCGCGAACATCTGGTCAATCTCGACCATCTTCGCTCGGTCGTCGGCTTCCGCGGTTACGCCCAGCGCGACCCGCTTAATGAGTACAAGAGCGAGGGCTTCGAACTCTTCCAGACGCTGCTGGCCAATTTGCGCCAGAACGTCACGAGCCAGCTGATGCGCGTCGAACTCGTACGCGAAGCCGCAAGCGCGCCCGAGCCGGAATTGCCGGTGATGGAAGCGCATCACCTCGATGGCCTCACGGGTGAGGACGATTTCGGTGGCGGCAGTGTTCTTGCAGTACAGCAGGATCTGCGTGTCGTTGATCCCAAGGATCGCGATCCGAATAACCCGCAGACGTGGGGCAAGGTTGGCCGTAACGAGGCCTGCCCCTGCGGCTCGGGCAAGAAATACAAGCACTGTCACGGTGCCTTCGTCTGATGAACTCAAAGGCCGCGCTCAAACGCGGCCTTTTCTCTTGTTCCAACAGCACAAGCCGTTGACTTTCCGAACCGTTTCTAAACGTTTAGGCAGTAAGCGTCTTGCATTGGAAACGAGTGGAGCTGCCCTTGCGAATTTCTGCGGTCAAAGCTGCAGACCGGTTTTTGCCGGATAAACTGTCAAAGCAGCTTCTTCCGTGGCTCGTCCGCCTCGATCAGCTGTTTGACGGTTCAATGGAGCACGCCGCTGCGCAGCGCGTGTCACTGATCGCCTTTTCCATCCGTATTATCAGCGCTGCCATCGCACTCGTCTCGCAGGTCATCTTCGCGCGCTGGATGGGGCAGTTCGAATACGGCATTTTCGTCCTTGTCTGGGTAACGGTGGTTATTCTCGGGAACCTCTCCTGTCTGGGTTTCCAGACCAGCGTCATCCGCTTCGTACCGGAATATCTGGAACACCGGCAGCTTGATCACCTGCGCGGTATCTTGTTCACCAGCAAGATATTCGCGCTCGGCCTTACGACCTGCATCGCGATCATCGGCGCTGCCGGGGTCTACTTCTTACGCGATGCGATCGAATCCTATTACGTCGCGCCATTCATCATCGGCTTCATCTGCCTGCCGATGATTGCGCTTGGCGATACGCTGGACGGAACCGCACGGTCTCGATCCTGGGCATTGGTCGCATTGACGCCAACCTACATCATCCGTCCAATTCTCACTCTTGTCATTATGACCATCGCCCATGTGGCCGGCTTCGCGCCGACAGCAGTGGCGGCAGTGATATCGGCGATTATTGCAACCTATATGACGTCTCTGGTGCAATTAGCGGTCGTCAGTCACAGGTTTAGAGAGGTTGTGTCGCCGGGCCCGAAGGCGATCCGTTTTGGCGAATGGTTTGCGGTCTCGCTACCGATCTTTCTCGTCGAAGGGTTCTTCTTCCTTTTGACCAATGCTGACGTCCTGATGGTCGGCCGCTATATGGACCCGGACAAGGTCGCCACCTATTTCGCGACGGTCAAATTGCTCGCATTGGTCCATTTCGTCTATTTCTCAGTCAAAGCCGGTGCTGCCCAGCGTTATTCCGAGCTGATGCATACCCATGACCATGACCAGCTTGCGCAATTCGCCAGCGATACGGCGCGCTGGACCTTCTGGCCTTCACTGGCGATGGCGGTCATCCTTCTCGTTCTCGGCAAGCCGCTGCTCCTGCTCTTCGGCGCCCAGTTTACCGATGGTTATCCGCTGTTGTTCATTCTGGTGATCGGTGTCGTCGCCCGCGCTTCGGTCGGCCCGGCGGAAAGCCTCCTCAACATGGCCGGCAAGCAGAAAATTTGCGCCATGGTCTATGCGGTCACACTGATTGTTAATATCTGTCTCAGCATTGTATTGATACCGGCGTACGGCCTTGCCGGTGCCGCTTTTGCGACTGCATTCTCGATGGTGTTTGAAGCGGTGACGCTGGCGCTGACTGTTTACAATCGTCTGAACATTACGATGTTCGTTTTTGCGGGCAGGACAGGCGCTGCCAAGGAAGAAGTCTGATGGCAGCCATACCGCTTCTCGAAGAACTTGCCGGAGGCCCGTCCTCGCAGATCCTCTCCCAGCTCTCGGGCTTCGAATCGCACGAGGCAACCAAGCAGCTTGAGGAGACCCTCGGCACGCGTGCCGTTCCACGCAAGCTTTCTGTCTATTCTGCCTCCGCCGGTTTCGAACTACTCGATGAACTCGAATATCTGACGTATCGCACCGTCGAACCGAACATCTTCTTCAACCCGCGTTTCCTCGCCCCGGCAATGCCACGCCTCGACGACCGGCAGGTTCGCTTCATGGTCATGCGCGACGAGAACGATGTGAAGAGCCGTCTGCGCTTCCTCATGCCCTATACCATCGAGCGGCCGGGATTCAATGTGACGGCTTCCATCATCCGCGCCTGGGCTACGCCCTTCGGGCCGCAGGGCACGCCGTTGATCGACCGGGACGATCCCGTTGGCGTACTCAATGACCTGTTCGACATGCTGGGGCGCAAGCACCTCAAATTCCCAGAGATTCTGGTTTTGCCGGACATATTGCTGAACCGCACCGCGGCACAGCTGATCCGCTCCATCGCGCTGGACCGCAATCTTACAATGGTGACAGTCAATCAGGTCGAACGCCCCTTCCTTGAAAGCGCCAAGGAAGGCGAAGAGTACTTGCGTGATGCCATCGGCGCCAAGCACGCCAAGGAATATCGCCGGCTGTGGCGCCGCCTCGCCGACAAGGGCAAGCTGACCTATACCGTCAGCCGCAGCGAAGAAGATATCCGCGTGCGGCTGGAGGATTTCCTCGTGCTCGAAGCCAGCGGCTGGAAAGGTCAGCGCGGTTCGGCCATGGCGGTCGATCGTTTCCGTGCTGCCTTTGCCCGCGAGGCGGTCAACAACCTCGCGACCCGCGATCTCGCCCGCATCCACACGCTCGAACTTGACGGCAAAACCATCGCCGTCCTGGTGGTCTTTGTCGAAGCCGGCGAAGCGTGGACATGGAAAACCGCCTATGACGAAAGCCTCGCGGCCTATTCGCCCGGCGTTCTCCTGATGATCGAGATGCTGAAAAACCATCTGGACGATCCGAACATCGACCGGACGGATTCCTGCGCCGTACCCGACCATCCTGTCGCATCGCGCCTGTTCACGGAGCGCGAACCGATTGGCACGCTGGTGATCGGGCTGACACCTGCCGCTGACCGCGCAGCACGGCAGGCAGCTTCACAGCTTCACCTCTACCGGCGCACGCAGAATATCGCGCGTCTCGTCCGCGAACGCCTGCGGAATTTGACGGGCCGGAAGTAACAAAACTAAACCACGAAAAATTTGCAGAGCTCATAACAAGCATTGGCTACCTATAGGAATAAGCTTGGACGCCAATAAATCCATTGGAGAGTTCGTGGCCAATTCTGTCAAACTCATGGGCGGTACTTTCCCTTCTACTTACCGACAGGCTATTCGATGCCATAGACAAGTGCATAAATCGACAGGTGGTCGTCGCTTTCTCCACTGTGTTCTGCTCTGGCCCATTATGCGATTTCCGACGAATATCAAAAACGTTGTGTGAAGGGTTCCCAAGATTTGGGCAACGTAATCGATCTTATGTTGCTTTAGAGCCATCATCTTGAAGCCTCTCATCAAGCTTTGGGGCTGATTGCTACGTCCTTCGAGAGACTATGTGAATAGTTCCACGACATTCTTGTCGCCTGGAAATGTTGACAAGTCCGCCGATTACTCCTTCGCCGAATCTCGCCAAGCCCGCTCGAACGGCAGACGCCAGGCATGAGGCGCGATGAGCTGGTGGATCGATTTCGGCCCCCAGCCGCCCTGATCATAGAGGCGCACCGGCGGCGGGTTTTCCAAGAGGGGTTGCGAGATCTCCCAAAGCCGCTCTATACCCTCGGCGGTGGTAAACAGCGTGTGATCGCCACGCATGGCGTCGAGGATTAGGCGCTCGTAGGCCTCGAGCACTTCGCCGATCAGACCGGTTTCGCTCATTGCGAACTGCAACGACAGCTTGTCGAGCCTGAAGCCTGGGCCGGGCCGCTTGCCATAGAAGGACAGCGAGACCTTCGAGGCATCCGCAAGGTCGAACGTGAGGTGGTCCGGCCCTTGCGCCCCAACGCCCGAGCCGGCCGGGAACATCGATTTGGGTGGCTCTCGGAAGGCGATCGAGATGATGCGCTGGCCCTCCGCAAGGCGTTTTCCCGTGCGCAGGAAGAAGGGCACGCCCGCCCAGCGCCAATTGTCGATGGCACATTTGAGGGCGATGAATGTATCGGTGTCGCTCTCCGGATCAACTCCCGGCTCCTTGCGGTAGCCGATGTATTGGCCGCGCACAACATTGCGTGGCTCAATCGGCAGCATGGAGCGGAACACTTTGTTCTTTTCCTCCGAGATCGGCGCCGGCTCCAAGGCCGTGGGCGGCTCCATCGCCATAAAGGCTAGGATCTGAAAGAGGTGGGTCACCACCATGTCGCGATAGGCGCCCGTCGTCTCGTAGAAGGCCGCGCGAGTGGAAAGCCCCAGCGTCTCCGGAACGTCGATCTGCACATGGTTTATGAAGTTGCGGTTCCAGATTGGCTCGAAAAGCCCGTTGGCGAAGCGGAAAGCGAGGATGTTCTGCGCCGGTTCCTTGCCGAGGAAGTGGTCGATACGGAAAATCTGCTTTTCGTGGAAAACCTCGTGCAGTCTCTTGTTCAGTTCCATCGCACTGGCAAGGTCCGTGCCGAACGGCTTTTCCATAATGATGCGGCAACCCTCAACGAGTTTCGCCTCAGCAAGGAGCTGCACGGCCGAAAGCGCCGCCCTCGGCGGCACGGAGAGATAATGCACGCGCCGCGTTTCCGGCCCAAGCGCCTCCTCTGCCCTGTTCACCGCTTCCTTCAGCAAGTCCGCGCCGGCAGAAAGCGAGACATAGTCAAGCGATGAGGAGAAATCTTCCCATTCGGTCTCGGTGAATTTGCGGGTCAGGAACGTGCTGAGCGACTCGCGTGCGATGGCGCGGAAACCGTCGGCATCGATCTCATCAAGCGAGACACCGACGATGCGGCACCCGGGGATAAAGCCAGCCTTAATAAGATGGAACAGGCCCGGCAGCAGCTTGCGTCGGGAGAGATCGCCCGTTGCACCGAAGAGGACGACGACCTGCGGATAGCCGGGTCCGACCCGAGTGAAATTCTTTTGCACAGTGCCCGTTCCACTTTCTGCTGTTGCCCAGCCCTGCACCTGCGCGGCAGGCTGCCCTGATGCTTTGAGGCCCCGCAGCATGCCTCACCCATCGAAGGCTGAATAGAGACATGAATTACCCAGTCGATCAAGGATTTACGGGTCTCTCCATCCCTCAGGCGCTCAATCAATCCGGAGCAGGGGCGCGATAGCGAATCGCGCCACGGCCAAGACAATCGACGGAAGCCACGGTTCCGTGCCCACCAACTAGCGAAACACCACCAGCGACTTCGACACCGCTCGTCGGTGCGCCCCAAACTCGGCTGCACGACCGTTATCGGCGCAACGCGCGTTGTACTGGGTCATGTCAGCTTGCAGTACCAGCGATCGGTGGCTCGATGACAATTATGCCGGCGCGAAGCGGAGGTCGGCCACTCAGGCGAAGGGCTAGGAACCGGGTTCGGTGAGGAAGGGCATGATGTCCACGC
>NZ_JBFUMG010000061.1:0-14717 GCF_054049495.1 Phyllobacterium sp. P5_D12
CATATGGACATTGGTGACGCTTTCCGTATTCGTATTGAAGAGCGGATAGGGGAGATGGTCTCCAAATACTTCGATGGCGGATATACCGGTCATGTCACGGTGGAAAAGCAGGGATCTCGATTTATTGCCGACTGCCTTGTCCGCCTCGATACCGGTACGGTGCTGCAGGCGGCGGGCGAAGCGCAGGATCCATTACTTGCATTTGACGCAGCGGGTGAACGCGTGGACAAGCGTCTCCGGCGCTACAAAAGACGCCTGAAGTCGCATCAGGCTCCAGGTTCGAATGGGGTTTTCGATGATGTTTCTTACACGGTGATGGCGCCCGTACCGGATGATGATGAGGATATTCCGGAAGATTACGCGCCAACGATAGTTGCGGAGACATCGATGGCGCTCAGAAGCATGAGTGTGGCTTCTGCGGTCGTGGAACTCGATTTGAAGGATAGTCCCGTCGTTGTTTTCCGAAACGCTGGCAGTACGCAGGTAAATATTGTATATCGCCGCGCCGATGGAAATATTGGCTGGATCGATCCATCGACAGTGGCGGGTGAAAACGTTGCTCCGACGTGAAGAAGCGGATTCATAGCGAATTTTGAACTACCGCCCGCGTACAGCCAGTATGCGGGTGGTAATTGGAAGGAAGAGAGATAATGGATCTGGGTGATCTCATTCAGCCCGACGCTGTCCTGCCCGCATTGAAAGTCAATTCCAAGAAGCAACTCTTGCAGATCATGTCGGAAAAGGCGGCCGCCTTGACCGGCCTGAGCGAGCGAGAAGTATTTGACACAATCATACAGCGTGAACGCTTGGGCTCAACGGGCATTGGCGACGGCATTGCCATTCCCCACGGAAAGATCAATAGCGTGAAGCGAATTGCCGGCGTTTTCGCTCAGCTCGAAACACCGGTCGCTTTCGAAGCACTCGACGACCAGCCGGTCGATATCGTCTTTCTGCTCTTGGCGCCGGAAAATGCCGGGGCCGATCATCTTAAAGCACTATCCCGTATTGCGCGTATGCTGCGTGATCCCGAGCGCATTGCAAAATTGCGCACCGCCCACGATGCGGGCCTGATCTACGAACTGCTGACATCGCAGCCAGCGTCTAACGCCGCCTGAGTTTTGGCTCATAAAGCCGCCGCTTTTGAGCGGCTTATGAGGAGTGGCGGGTCTTGCGTCCGTAGAGTTCCAACCGGTGATGGACGATATCATAGCCGAGCGACCTGGCGATCTCTTCCTGTAATTTTTCAATCTTGTCTGACTTGAATTCAACTACCGCACCGGTATCGATATCGATCAGATGATCATGGTGCTCGCCGTGGGCCTGTTCGAAACGCGATGGTCCGCCATTGAAAGCATGGCGATGGATGGCACCCATCTCTTCCAGCAGATTCATGGTCCTGTAAACGGTTGAAAGAGAAATGCTGTCGTCAATCTCTATGGCACGATGGAAAATCTTCATCGCATCAGGGTGGTCTTCGGTGGATGTCAGAATGTCGATGATAATCCGCCGAGGCCTGGTGATACGAACACCAGCCTTACGCAGTTCTTTTTCATAATCCGGCTTCTGATTCAGTGCATGTTTCATAGCGCCGACTATGCGCCAGATCGACGTCAGTTGCAAAGATTCTCAACTGGTAATCCGACTGGAAATGAGTTCTTCGGCCTGAAATAACCCCGCCGCCGGTGAAATGTCACAGGCGGCAGGAGTGTAACAACGCCGAAGTTAGCGTTATGGCGCGAGCACTTCGATAATAACTTTGTGCTCACCCGTGGGCTCCAATAGAATGCCATTTTCCGCTTTAGCGAGCTTCTTACCGTTGACAGTGATTTTACCGGCACCCTTTGACGTCGCTTTGACTTCTATCGAATAGCGGGCCTCGCCGTTGCGCAGAACGAAATTGAAGCCGCTCCATTCCGATGGAAGCGCAGGATCGACGAACAGCCTGTCATTTCGGCGACTGATACCGAGGATACCTTCTGTTGCCACACGGTAGAGCCAGCCAGCGGATCCGGTATACCAAGTCCAGCCGCCGCGTCCGCGCATAGGGTCTACCGAATAAACGTCTGCAGCCACTACGTAAGGTTCCACACGATAAAACTCGGCCTTGTCCATTGTCAGCGAATGGTTGATGGGGTTTAGCTTCTTGAACCAGCGGTACGCTTCATCCGCATCGCCGAGCTTCGCCATGGCAAGAACTGCCCAGGTTGCGGCATGCGTATATTGCCCGCCATTTTCGCGCACACCTACCGGATAACTCTTGATATAGCCTGGATCATGCCGCGTTTTGTTGAATGGTGGCGTGAACAGCTTGATGATATCGACTTCATCGTCGATAAGATGCGTTGCGACCGAGTGCATTGCCCGCTTGCTTCGGTCTGGATCGCCATAGCCGGATATGACGCTCCAGGATTGAGCGATCGAGTCGATCTTGCACTCATCGCTCTTTTTCGAGCCAAGAGGAGCACCATCGTCAAAGTAGCCGCGACGATACCAGTCGCCATCCCAACCGTCCTTCTCGAGAGCGGCTTTCAGACTCTCAATATGGGCCTCCCATCGCAGGATGCGTTCCTTGTCCTTGAAATGCCTTGCGATCGGCAAGACGTCGCGCAGAGTGCTGACCAGGAACCAGCCAAGCCATATGCTTTCGCCCTTGCCGTCCTCACCGACGCGGTTCATGCCGTCGTTCCAGTCACCTGTCAGCATCAGCGGCAGGCCGTGGGAGCCTGTGCGGGCAACGGCAAGGTCAAGTGCACGGGCTGCATGCTCATATACCCTGACTTTCTCGTCGGAGATCGTCGGTTGGTAAAAGGCGTCATGCTCACCGTTCTCGAGTGCCCTGCCTTCGATGAATGCGACTTGCTCATCCAGTATACTCATGTCGCCGGTCACCGAGGTATAGTGGGCAATGGCATAGCCGAGCCAGACCACATCGTCGGAGATCTTCGTGCGAACGCCTGCGCCAGTCGTTGGCAACCACCAGTGTTGAACATCGCCTTCTTTGAATTGACGGGCCGACACGTTGAGAATTTGATGACGTGCGAGCGATGGGTCCAGGATCAGCATGGATAGGGTATCCTGTAACTGGTCGCGGAAGCCAAAGGCGCCGCTCGCCTGGTAGAAAGCTGAACGTGCCCAGATACGACAGGCGAGGCTCTGATAAGGCAGCCAGCGGTTCACCATGACATTGAAAGCGTCGTCCGGGGTGTCAACTTGCAATCCATCGAGGAAGTCTGTCCAGATCGCTCTCGAAGATGAGAAAGTGTCTTTGAACGGCCGCTTGCTATGGCTTGCAAGAATCTCGCGGGCCTCCTCGTGGCTGCCGGCATCGCCCATATAGAAGACCAGCTCCTGCGTTTCACCCGCGGCGACTTTGATATCGACTGCTAGTGCAGCACAGGGATCGCCACCGGCTTCGACCATGTTTGACAGCATCCTTGCCTGAAGCACCGCATCTGGACGATCAACAGAACCGAGGGCTCCGAAGAACTCAGCACGGTCGGCTGTGTAGGACTGCGGCTTTACACTGGCAGCATAGAACGCCACACGCTCACGCCGGTCCGTGCCGTATGGATTACGGGCAAACAAAACGCCCGTTTCAGGATCGCACGACGGCACGATGAACGGCGCGGTCTTTGCGCGAGCATTGCCAAGCACCCATTCAACAAATCCGTAAACACGCAATTGCTTGGCGGTACCGCCATTGTTCGTGATCTTGAGGCTCGATAGGCGAACGGGTTGGTCGGGATCGATCGTATGCGTAAGCTCAAGTCCTATATTGCCGTGGCGTGAAATAAAGGTCGAATAACCTTGTCCATGCCGGGTCTCATACTGGACAGAGGGGTCGCGAAGCACCGATGCCGTCGGTGAGAACGCGGCGTTCTTGTCCGTATCCACCACATAAATCGCCTCACCGGACCGGTTGATGACCGGATCATTCGACCACTGTGTCAGCTGATAGTCGCGGCTATTGCCGGACCAGGTGAAACCCGCGCCTTCGGCTGATACATGAAAGCCAAAATTGGGGTTGGATATCACATTGATCCAGGGCTGTGGGGTGCTGCCCAGCCCACCAAGACGAACGACATATTCGCCGCTTTTCATGTCGAAGCCGCCAAACCCGTTCCAGAATGATAGGTCGTCTGCAGAAATCTTGGGACGCCGTTTGTTCATGAGCTGCGTCGGCGCCGGCGCGATCCCCCGCAAATCGCTATTCTCAATGTCACCGGTTATTATAGATTTACCCCTGGTTTCCGTGACAGGCACCAGGTCCGCAGTCAGTCCTGCGATGCGTTTCAATTGCTCGGAAAGCGAACCATTTTGCGCGTGCAGGACAATACGGGCTGCAGCCAGAAGTGTGTTGTAACTGGCGTCACTCATTTGATCCTTACGCACCGCAAAGATGTGGACACGCGGTCCAAGCTGAGCGCCGCGGGCACGGCTATTTTCACAGATCGCTTCCAAGCCGCGCTGGAAATCCTGCGCGTAGGAGAAGGAACGTTCATTGATGACGACAACATCGACAACAAGACCCTTCGCACGCCAATATTCGTGAGCCTTCAAGAGGTTCCTCAGGGTTTCCATATCGGCTTCATCGTCGATACGCAGCGCAAGGATCGGGAAGTCACCGGAGATCGACATGGGCCAAAGCTCGGATTGGCTGCCGAGGCCGCTTGCTATGTTTTCCGACGGCATGCGCAGTGCCTTGTCGGGATAGATCAGGCTGGTTGCGACGCGCTGGAATTCAGCTGCCTCGTCGGGATTGATACCGATGTGGTGGAGGCGAACCTGCGAGCTCGTCCACGACAGCGAGAATTCACGGGTAAAGCAATCCGGATGGCGGAAGCGGGAAACGACCTCCTCAAGCTCCTGACGGTTGGGACGTACGAGAGTCCAGAAGACCAACGTCACTTTCTTGTGCGCGGGAACGCGAACACGGCAACGCAGCGAAGCGATGGGGTCGAGCACAAAACCATGACTGCCGCTGAGGGTCGCGCCTTCGTCGAAAGCAGCAGGATTGCGCAAAGAGCGCCCCCGGCCGATAAAGTTGCGCCGGTCGGTTTCAGCCTGAATTTCACGCATCGCACCGGAACTGTCGCTTACGACATGGGCCACATGGATATCCGGATCGTCATTACCCCGCTTGCGGCGCGTGGCGTAGATCGCATCGCCACGCTTGTCGATCTCGGTCTCCACGAACATCTTGGCAAACGCCGGGTGAGCAGTATCGGTATCTTCGTTCGTCAATACCAGTTCGGCGTAAGACGTGACTTCAATGATGCGATCTTTGGTGCCAGTGTTGGTGATGACGATACGGCGGCCTTCGCCGTCGGAATCCGAGGCCACGATCGCCTCAACGGTAGTATGGATCGTGCCATTTTCCTTGACGAATTCCGCCTTGTAATCGGCGAAGATGGATGTGCTCTTCTCGCCTGCAACGCGCACGGGGTCGCCTGTCGCTGACCACCATTCGCCATTTTCGAGATCCCGCAAAAACAGGAACGTACCGTAACCGCTTTCGAGCGGATCGGGTTGGAAACGTGTAATGGCAAGGCCATTCCAGCGGCTGTATCCGCCGCCATTGGCAGTGACCATGACCGAATAATGTCCGTTCGACATTATCTGCGTTGCGGTTGGCGCACTCAATGGATTCTGGATGAAGCGGATAGAAGCCGTTTCTTCCGAGCTTTCCACGGCCTTGCGCATCGGGTTCTCTGCCTTGGCTTGTAGAACCGGTATTTCGCGTGGAGCTTTCTCTTGCAGAAGCAGCTCGGCTGCTTCGATTACAGGGTCCGCGTGGAAACGCTCACGCATTCGACCTTCGAACACAACATTGTTGACGGCGACAATCGACATGCCGTGATGGTGGGCCATGTAATTGCGGACCACGGCATATTCTTCATCTTCGCGGACGCGTGACTTGGTAAAGTCCACGGCGTCATAAAAACCATACTGTCCTAGTGCACCCATGGCGCGCAGACGTTGCAGATTCTTGACAGCTGCCGCCGGTTGATACTGGCTGGCCATAATGCTGGCATACGGCGCCACAACATAATTCTTGGAAAGGCCGCGCTTGAGGCCGAGTGTCGGAACGCCGAAATTGGTGTATTGGTAGTTCATCTCCGGGTCGCGGGCGTTATAAGCCGCTTCGGAAATACCCCACGGCAGCCCTTTTGACTCTCCATATTCAATCTGCCGTTGCACAATCAGCTTGTTGGTTTGATCCAACATGCTTCCTAGCGGTTCGATCATGACCAGGGGCGGCATGAGGTATTCGAACATCGACCCGGACCAGGAGACCAGCGCACCACGCCAGCCAACGGGGACGAGCAATCGCCCGAGTTTGAACCAGTGATCGACCGGGATATCGCCCTTTGCGATGGCAAAGAGGCTGGCCAGGCGTGCTTCGGAGGCCAGAAGGTCATAACAACTTGCATCAAGCTCGTTGGTTTCCACGCGGAAACCGATGGACAAAAGGCGCCGCTCCTTGCGCTCCAGGAAGGTGAAATCGGTGTCGAAAGCAAGTTGCCGCGCTCGTGTGGCGAGGGTACCCAAGCGTTCGCGCAGAATGTCTGTGCTCTCGTGACTGCCGATTGCATCGTCCGTATGTCCTTGACACGTCTTGACGAGCAGGAGCGCCCACTCATTGGCGGTGGCGCTAATCGGGCTTTCGAGTTCGCCATGCAATTCTTCGGTCAGGCGCTGGATATCTCCCGCGAAGAGAGCAAGGTTGATTGTGCGTAGCGATGCGGTTTCGGGCTCCTCCTTGATCGTCGTAATTGCCCGGCGGAAATTGGAAACGCGTTCTTCAAGGCGACGGCGCAAGGGCCTCAAAACGCGGCGATCATCCGGAATGTCGCTGATGGCTTCTTCAAGAATATYGCTGACGTCGAGAACACCGTCGAGATCGCTCTGTAGGTAAACCGAGGGTGCCTCAGCCCATTTCTCCAGCGCCGAAGACAAAGCGACGAGATGGCCCGCCAAATTACCGCTGTCCACCGCCGAAACGTAAAGTGGAAGTAGTGGGCGAAGGGTTGTCGTTTCGTACCAGTTGTAGAGGTGGCCGCGATATTTCTCCATCTTCTCGAGGGTTTCGAGGGTCTGGTCGATACGGGTCAGGGTCTCGTTGAAGCTGATCCAACCGAAGTCCCGGGCTGCGACAGTCGAGAGCAGATACATGCCGATATTGGTCGGCGACGTGCGCGTCGCAATAACGGGATACGGGTCTTCCTGGAAATTGTCCGGTGGAATGAAGTTTTGCTCTTTGGTGACGAATGTATCGTAGTAGTGCCACGTACGGCKGGCGAAACGCCGCAGTTCACCCTTGTCGGATGAGCGCACGTTCAAATCGTCGAGAGGTTTGGCTGAGCGGCTGACGAGCCAGGCAATTACCGGCGATAGCAGCCAGATCAGTGCGAAGGGAACTGCGAGAAACCAAGCCCGGCTTTGAATCGCCAAGGGAAGGCCAATAGCGATCAGGGCGACAATTATCGCGGGCCACATGAGTTGCAGGTAGTAGCTCAGCGTATCGGGTGAACTCGTCTTTGCTTGGGCCGCAGCGCGCCACTCAAGCAGATGTTTGCGCGAAATGAACAGACGATAAAGCGTGCGGACGATCGCATCGAGCATCAAGCAGGCCATGTTGGCAATGAAGGTGATGCGCAGGGCGATGTCTGCCGCCCCGGCAAAAATATCCGTGAGAATCGCCTGGAAGTGCCCCTTGAGCGACAGGTTCATGTCTGTCGGCACCAGGTTTGTAAATAGTATCATCGTCGGCACGATGAACATGCTGAAAATCATGAAGCACTGCCACAGTGTGGCAAGTCCCGGTGGCAGCAATGTCCAACCTGCAATGGAAGCCAGGATCCAGAAGATCGGTGTAAGCGAGCGGCGAAGATTGTCGACCATCTTCCAGCGCGTGACCGCGGTGACACCCGGTCGTGTGCTGAAAAGATAAGGCAGGAGCTGCCAGTCGCCACGCGTCCAGCGATGATGGCGCGAGATATCGACATTGTAGCCCGTGGGGTAATCCTCGACCACTTCGACATCACTTACGAGCGCGCTACGTGCATAGCCGCCTTCGAGCAGGTCATGGCTCAGAACTGCGTTCTCACCGATCTTTCCGTCAAGTGCGGCTTCAAAGAAATCGATGTCATAAAGGCCTTTGCCGGTGAACGTGCCTTCTCCCAGCACGTCCTGATAGACATCGGAAACTGCGAAAACGTAAGGGTCAATGCCGCGATTGACCGAAAAGACGCGCTGCAGGAACGAGGCATCATCGCCGGTCGTCAGCGAGGGGGTGACGCGAGGCTGCAAGATGGCATAGCCACTGACCACACGGCCTGCCTTGGCGCTGTAGATGGGTCGATTGAGCGGGTGAATAAGCTTGCCGGCCAGACGATTGACGGAGTCCGGCGTCAGGCGGGTGTCCGAGTCGAGCGTCATCACAAACTTGATGTCGGTCGGGATTTCCTCGTTCGACGGGAAATACGTCGTATCTTTGTCGCCGCGCAGCAGCATATTGAGCTCGTGCAGTTTGCCGCGCTTGCGCTCCCAGCCCATCCAGCGGTTCTCCTGCGCATTGAACAGGCGCTTGCGATGCAACAGGAAGAAGCGGGGATTGTTTTGCGTATAGTGCTCGTTGAGCGCGGTGATTTTCTCCCGCGCATAGTCGAAGATGTCGAGATCATCGTCGGTCTGTTCGAATTTGCTGTCGGCCCAGTCCGTCAAAAGGGCGAAATAGACCTCGCCACGCGGATTGGTGAGATAGTGAACTTCGAGATTGCGGATATGCTCATCGACGGAGTCACGCGAGGTGATCAGCGTCGGCACGGCAACGAGGGTTTTTGCCTCTGGAGGCAGGCCATTCTTGTACTCGAAGCCGATGAGCCGCGTCGGCGGCATGAACATCGGTATGATCCAGTTGACGAAGCCGTTGGCCGTCTCCATCGTGGGGAACACTGCCAGCAAAGTGAACAGCCAGGTCATGCCGTCAGACAATCCGGCACGGCGCAGGAAATAATTGATCAGTAAGAGAATGGCGATCGAGAAAAACGAAGCTGGCGCCCACAAGCCGGCGAGACCCAATCTCCGGTAGAAACGTACCCAGCGAATAAGCACGGTCGGCTTGTAGCCACATGTCTCTTCAAGTTCCGGACGGCCGTCTCCGGCAAGATAATAGCCGACATCGCGTTTGCGCTGCTCGGTAACACCGCCTGCGCCAGCGGTCTCTTCAGCACTTTTATGTGCAAGTTCTAGAGCCGATTGTGTGATGTCGTGTTCGCTCTTGCCTGAGCGGCGTGCAATCTTTTCAATAGCAACGCGGTAGGCATTGCGAGAATGAAAGTCGAGAGCATCGAAATTGGAGTTGTCGCGCAGAACGGCATCGACGCCGCTAACTGTCTCAAACCAGGTAATCCAGTCGACGTCATCGATCGCCTTCAGGCTTCGAATGAGGTTGCCCATGCTCACGCCGCCCGTCGATTGGCGTGTATGTTCCTGAATGATGGCATCCTCGGAATCGCTGCCATTCTTTTCGAGCTCGTCTTCGAGCCACGCGACCGCGGCTCCGGAGTGAGCGGTGCCGCCGCGCAAACGGTAGAGCAGGTGGGTGGCAAAAGYGCTGTCCTTGGCCGCTGGCGCATACTGTGCCAAAAGCTGCGGGAGGGTATCTTTCTCAGCGTTCAGTGTGATTTCGTCGGCAACGCTATTGGCATAGGCGCGCATGCGGCGGGCACGCTCGACGCGCAGCGAAAGACGCCGGGCATTCTCGATTAGAATAAAGCGAACGGCGGATGGAAGTGCCCACAATTCGCCGATATGCAGCGGTTCGACGGTCTGGAACCCTTCAACGATGGCGCTCAGGCTATTCAGCGAAAACTGACTGTCCGTGTGCGCGACGTAAAGCCAGGCGAGCGCCATTACCCGGGGGATGTTGGGCTGGTTCGCTAGTGGCGGCAACTGTCTGAAAAATTTCTTGGGCAGGTCGCGCTCGACCTGCTGTATGTTCTGGTCGACCAGGTAATAGTTGTCCAAAAGCCATTGAGCCGCTGGTGTTATCGTTTCGCCGTTGCGTGCTGCCGCATCGGAGGAACGGTAGGAATGCAGGATCAGCCTGGCGTTTTCGACAGTTCGCTGCTCGAAAACCATCGGCTCGTAATCGGGCAATCGGACGTCTTCGCCCTTCGCTACCCGGGTCCCAAGATCCCTCAAATCGTCGATCGATTTGTAATGAGCCCGTATAGGGTTAGGTTGGACAGCAAAAATCTGACCAACAGTCTTCTTCTGGGATGCAAACGCTTGAAAAAAGCTCAATACGGGCATTGTTTTCATTTCAGTTTGGAAGAAAGAATCTTCGGGATTGCAGCACTAAGGCGATCAGGGGCCGATCGTCCCACGTTCAGTTTACGGTCTAATCAGGTCATGGCAATTAAGCTATCACCACTTTTATCGTTAGCGATCAGTTTTGATGAAAATGAGTCAGATTTCTATTAGCCTTTGTACGCAATTTTGAAGCTTCTGCACAGGGGAAAGCCGCTGTAGCGGCGGGTCGCAGCCGAACAACCCACCGCTTCGCGATAACTGTGAGGCCACTAACTGTAACAAAAAAGACCGGGATTTGGCCATCCCGGTCTTTCGCCCAGTTGGGTCGCATCAGCTCTTCGGGAACACGCGCCAATGTTTGGGGCGAAAAGCGATGCGGCTTGTTTCCGTTGCCGGATGGTCGGCTGGAATTTCGATCTCCACATGATCGGTTACCCCAGCTATTCGGAGCTCGATGCGCCGTGTAGCACCGACACGGCGGCTTGCAACGACTGTACCGGCGATGCCTTCATCGGAGCCCTCAATAAGATCGACATCGTGCGGCCTGAAATACAGCAGTCCTTCGCCGTCAGGTCGATCGCTCGAGATACTCAACGCTTGGCCATCAAGCCATAATTCGCCGTTCTTGATCTGAACGCCGATGGAACTCGACTCACCGATGAAGCTGTAGACAAACGGTGAATTCGGCCGGTCATAGACCTCATCGGGGGTGCCGATCTGTTCTATCCTGCCTTGGCTCATGACCACGACGCGGTCTGCCAATTCAAGCGCCTCGTCCTGATCGTGCGTCACGAAAACAGTCGTGTGCTTGGTCTTGTCGTGAATCTCACGCAACCAGCGGCGAAGCTCCTTGCGGACCTTCGCATCGAGCGCGCCAAAGGGTTCGTCCAGCAACAACACACGTGGTTCGATAGCCATGGCACGGGCGAGCGCGACGCGTTGACGCTGGCCGCCCGAGAGCTGCGCCGGATAGCGCTTCTCAAGGCCGGAAAGCTGCACGAAGTCAAGAAGTTCCGACGAGCGTCGACGAATTTCGTCCTTGCTGGGCCGACTTGAACCCGGACGTACCTTCAGGCCGAAGCCGACATTGTCAATCACTGTCATGTGGCGGAACAGAGCATAATGTTGAAAGACGAAACCGACATTCCGCTCCTGCACGGACTTCAGCGAAGCATCCTCGTCGCCAAAGAAAACCTTGCCCTCGGTGGGAGTTTCAAGTCCCGCGATCAGGCGCAACAGCGTGGTCTTGCCAGATCCGGACGGACCGAGCAGCGCAATGAGTTCGCCAGAATTGATATCAAGTGAAACGTCGTGCAGCGCTGGAAACCGATCGAATTCCTTGCGTACACCACTTACGCGAACATCCATAAATTCTATTCCCCTCTACGACCTAGTGTCCGCCAACTGCACGTAGCTCCGCGCCGTATCTCAGCTCCAGCAGAGTCTTGAGAACGAGTGTTACCAGCGCAAGAAGCGCCAGGAGCGAAGCCACTGCGAAAGCAGCGACAAAATTATATTCATTATAAAGAATTTCGACATGCAGCGGCATCGTGTTTGTGAGGCCCCTGATATGTCCTGAAACGACAGACACTGCGCCAAATTCCCCCATGGCCCGGGCGTTGCATAAAAGTACGCCGTAGAGCAAGCCCCATTTGATGTTTGGAAGCGTCACGTGCCAGAACGTCTGCCAGCCATTGGCCCCGAGCGATAACGCGGCTTCTTCATCGGTCGTACCTTGCTCTTGCATCAGCGGAATCAATTCCCTCGCAACAAATGGAAAGGTGACGAACATGGTCGCCAGCACGATTCCTGGCACGGCAAAAAGGATCTCGATGCCATGTGATTTCAGCCAAGGACCCAGTGCGGATTGAGAACTGAACAACAGTACATATACGAGGCCGGAAATGACGGGCGATACCGAGAACGGCAGATCGATCAATGTGGTCAGGAAAGCCTTGCCCTTGAATTCGAACTTGGCGATCGCCCACGCTGCAACAACGCCGAAAACAACGTTGAGCGGTACCGCAATGGTAGCTACCAGCAGTGTCAGACGAATGGCTGCCTGAGCATCAGGTTCTGAAAATGCAGCGAAATATTCGGCAGGACCCTTGCGAAACGCTTCGACAAAAACCGATACGAGCGGAAGCACAAGAAACAGCGCAAGAAAAACCAGGGCAATACCGGTCAGAACAAAGCGTGCCGTGCGCCGCTCGGTGGTGGCGTGCCGCGCCGTGGCTGTTGGATCTGTGATTTGAACAGGATCAAGCGCCATAACCATACCTCCTTCGGCTCCAGGCCTGAATGAGATTGATGACGAAAAGCATGAAAAATGAGATCAACAGCATGATCGTAGCAATCGCAGTCGCACCTGCATAATCAAATTCCTCCAGCCGGATCACAATCAAAAGCGGTGCAATTTCTGAGACATAAGGAAGGTTTCCAGCGATAAAGATCACAGAACCGTACTCACCTACCGCCCTCGCAAATGCCAGCGCGAATCCAGTCAGGATGGCCGGCTGCAAGCCCGGCAAGAGCACCCGCGTAATTGTCTGGAAGCGATTGGCGCCGAGTGTCGCTGCAGCTTCTTCGACTTCCTTGCGGATTTCTTCCATCACTGGCTGAACGGTCCGAACCACAAAGGGCAGTCCGATAAAGATCAAGGCGATGGTTATGCCGATCGGCGTGAAAGCAACCTTGATCCCGATCAAATCGAGCCAATGACCTATCCAGCCGTTTCTGGAATAAAGCGCCGTCAGCGCAATGCCGGCAACTGCGGTCGGCAACGCAAACGGCAGATCGACGATGGCATCGACAATTCGACGGCCTGGAAACCGGTAGCGCACCAGTACCCACGCAACGATGACACCGAAGATAACGTTGATCACAGCAGCAATAAGGGATGTCCCAAAGCTGATTTTCAGCGCATTTACGGTTCGTGGATCAGTCGCTACGTGCCAAAATCCGGGAAACCCCAATGATGCCGAGCGCAAGACAAGGCCTGTTAAAGGAATGAGAACAATCAGTGCGAGGTAGGCAAGAGTGAAGCCGAGCGTCATTCCAAATCCTGGAATAACGCTCGGCTGCTTAAACCGCCAACCCGCTTTCGCAAGGTTGGATGTCATGTTGTTACTGTTTCGGCTTGTAAATCTGGTCAAACGTTCCGCCATCTCCGAAGTGATAGGGCTGTGCCTTTGCCCATCCGCCGAAGATTGGATCATCGATCGTAACCAGTTTCAACTCCGGTAATTTTTTGATCAGCTCCGGCGGTACCAGTTCAGGCTCGGAGGGACGATAATAGTGCTTGGCTGCGATCGTCTGGCCCTCCTTGGAATAAAGATATCCAAGATAGGCTTCAGCTACCTTGCGTGTGCCTTTTGCATCAACATTCGCATCTACCACGGCAACCGACGGCTGGGCGAGGATCGAGCTGGGTGGAACGACGATATCGAATTTGTCATCGCCGAATTCCGCTGATGCCAGGTAGGCCTCATTTTCCCAGGCAAGCAATACGTCACCGAGTTCGCGCTGGGCGAATGTATTGGTCGCGCCGCGTGCACCGGAATCGAGCACGGGAACGTGCTGGAACAAATTTCCAATATACTCCTTGATCTTGGCCTCATCGCCGCCGTACTGCGCGTTGGCCCAAGCCCATGCCGCAAGGTAATTCCAGCGGGCGCCACCGGACGTTTTAGGATTAGGCGTGATCACCTCTACACCATCTTTGACGAGGTCCCCCCAATCCTTGATGCCCTTCGGATTGCCCTTGCGCACGAGAAAAACGATGGTCGACGTGTAGGGCGCAGAGTTGTGCGGAAATTTCTTGATCCAGTCGGGATTGATTTTCTTGGCTTTAACGATGGCATTCACATCGCTTTCAAGCGCCAGCGTCACGACATCCGCGTCCAGCCCATCGATGACGGAACGTGCCTGCGCACCTGAGCCGCCGTGAGATGCCTGGATAGTCACTGTCTCGCCCGTGTCGGCTTTCCACTTGGCTGCGAACGCCGCATTGAAATCCTTGTAAAGCTCGCGTGTCGGGTCGTAAGACACGTTCAAAAGGGTGGTGTCCGCGTTGGCAGCAGACATCGGCTGAATGGCGACCGTTGCTGCAAGCAACACAGCCGCCAGTGCTAGGGAAAATCGAGAATGTTTCATGCCTGCCTCCGTATGATTAGAACTGAAGCGTAGCAGAGCGCTCCCAAATAGGGGCGTTAGAAAGAATTCCTTTTACAGGGAAAAATTAGAATATTCTACCGTATCGGCATAGTCTACTGAAACAGTCGTCTATTATGGGTGAGCATAGGATTCTCTCAAACTTAAGTAGCACGGCCGTTTGTGGCCGATTGAGTAGGTCGCTGCCGTCTTTTCTGGAAAATGGGACCATGCTGGAATAATCG
>NZ_JBFUMG010000062.1:0-14709 GCF_054049495.1 Phyllobacterium sp. P5_D12
TATCAATTCAATGTGAACGTTGGATGTCAAGAGGCAAGGCAAGTTGTCGACCGCCACGTTGCCATCAAATTGGACATCGTTACGGTTTCAACTATCCTTCCTCCCGCCGCCTCCGGGGAACATTCTATCGTCTCCGTGGTTTGTGATCTGGGCACCAAAAAAGGATGATGAAATGACAGTCCATGCCTCGTTTGCGGCGGTGGTCCTCGGTGCCATGGTCGCTATTTCGCCGGCGCGTGCCGAGCCCGCAGTGCCGGTTGCCGTGGCAAATTTTGACTTTCTCGACACTTCCGGTGAACCGGTCGATCAGAGCGAAGCGCACAAGCGCAGGTTGAAGGCGCTCTCTGGTTTTCTGCGCGATCAGTTGGCTGCCAGCGGCAAGCTCAAACTTGTGACGCTTCCTTGCGAGGCGTCGCAATGCAYGGCAGCGGACCCGGGTTTCGAACCGCTTGCCCGGCAGGCCAAGCAGGCGGGCGCGCGTTTTGTCGTTATCGGTGCCGTCGAAAAGACCAGCACGTTGATTGGCTGGGTCAAATATTCCGTGCTCAATGTCGACGACCAGCGCGCGATTTGCGGCGAATTGATCACCTACCGCGGCGATACGGACGAATCCTGGCGCCGCGCCGCGAAGTTTTCGGCGGGACAGATCGTCAATCGCTGTCAATTCGGCGGATGATGCTCGCTCGTCTCAGTTGTACGCGAGTTTCGGAGCAGGCGCCGCGTTGGCATGTGCCTCTTTCTGCCGAAGCTCCGCAACCTTGAGCTTGGCCGCAGCCGCAAGGTCCGAGAATATCCTGTCGAGCGCATCGGCGGCTTCATGCAGCGCATCGACGAGGTCGACCGCGCCGATCTCCCTTGCCAACCTTCGCATTTCTTCTGCATGATTTTCCAGAAAGATGTGCAGCCGTGTTGCCTGATCCAGCGTCAGGCCTTCATAGGCGAGGAACCTCGGTATCTTTTCGCTCAGCTGCCCCGCAAGTTCGTTTTTCTCGCGAAGTATATCCAACCATTGTGCCATTCAAGGTCTCCGGTGTGCCGCATGAAATCCTTACAGATGAGCGACGCAACGTCAATTAATCGTCGAGGTTAGATATCTATAATGCAGATGTATTATGTGACTAAATCAGAAATAAGTTGATATCGGCGCAGTTTTTCTTGGAAAGGGGCCCCATGTCACGAAAGTACTTTGCCTATTAACAAGTCTTGAGCCTACGAGCCCGCCCTTGCGGCCCRGACGCCGATATCGCTTTTTCCCGCGCACAAAAACGGATATGTCTCGGACCTTGAAACATGCATTGGCGTTATTTTCGGGAGCCTCTATATTTGGATACGACTGCAATATCGGAAGCTTCGATGAACAATGACTTTCAGGCCGACATCAATGCGATCGGCCGGATTGACGCCGTACCAATGATCCTCGATGTCGTTTGCCGCAGCACCGGCATGGGCTTCGCCGCCGTTGCTCGGGTAACCGACGATCGCTGGATCGCCTGCGAGGTTCTCGACGCGATCGGTTTTGGCCTGAAACCCGGCGGTGAACTGGCGGTCAAGACCACGATCTGTGATGAAATCCGCGATAGCCGGGAAGCGGTGGTTATAGATGAAGTCGCGAAAGATCCTGTCTATTCCACCCATCACACGCCGGCGATCTATGGTTTTCAAAGCTATATTTCCATGCCCATCATCCTGCCGGACGGCTCGTTGTTCGGTACGCTATGCGCCATTGATCCAAGGCCGGCCCGCCTGAACAATCCCGAGACGATTGGCATGTTCAAACTGTTTGCCGAATTGATCGCCTTTCATCTGCATGCGAATGAGCGTCTGGCGATGACGGAGGCGGCGCTTCTCGACGAGCGCAAGATTTCCGAATTTCGAGAACAATTCGTCGCCGTGCTTGGCCATGATCTGCGCAATCCGGTCGCTTCGATCGATTCCGGAACGCGCATGCTGCTTCGCTCGCCATTGGACGAGAAAGCGACGAACATCGTCAAACTGATCCGTGGCAGCGTCGTTCGCATGTCGGGCCTGATCGACAATGTGCTCGATCTGGCGCGCGCAAGACTTGGCGGCGGCGTGGTGCTGGAACTCGACGATGCGGAACCGTTGAAGCCGACACTGGTTCAGGTCATCGATGAATTGGCTTCCGTTCGGACCGGCCATGTCGTCGAGGCGCATCTCGATTTCGAAGATCCGGTGAAATGCGACCGGATGAGGATTGGCCAGCTCCTGTCGAATCTTCTCGGCAATGCCCTGATGCACGGTTCTGAGGATGGTCCCATTCGCGTCAACGCATCGATCGATAATGGCGTATTTGAGTTGTGGGTCTCCAACACAGGAGAACCTATCCCGCCGGAAGTAATGGCGCAATTATTCCTGCCGTTCTTCCGGCGTGAAGCTCGGGCCGGGCAGCAGGGACTAGGGCTCGGGCTTTATATTGCCTCGGAAATTGCGCGCGTGCATGGCGGGACCCTGGACGTTTCCTCGACCTCTGAAGAAACGCGGTTCACCTTCCGCATGCCGCCGGCGCAGTAGGGTCTGTCGAGGTTCATGTCGGGGCGAGTCGAAAATGGTGGTTTTCGAGCACCGGAGCGCAGCGTACATATTGGTACGTGAGCACCGGACCGCAGAAAAACGCCCTTTGCAGGCTGCCATGGAATGAATCTCGACAGACCCTAATGGCGTTCGAGCACAGCCACGCAACTGTCGAGATCATTGGTCGCAAGGTGGGCGTAGCGCATCGTCATCGATAGGGTCTGATGGCCGAGCCAGATCTGTACGCGGCTGATATCGATGCCGCCGCGCACTAGGCGTGAGGCGCAGGTATGGCGCAGAATATGCGGGACCACCTGATCGTCCGCCCCAAGTCCGACTTCCGCCTTGGCTTCGTTCCAGATCGCGCGAAAACGCACTTGCGTGTGCATGGCGAAGGGACCCTTCAACCGGCCATGCGGGATCTGGACGACCTCCTTCACCCGGGTAGTCAAAGGAACCGTGCGGCTGCGGCCCGACTTCGTCAGCCAGAAGGTCGACCGCGAGTCCTGCAGGTCGTTCCAGTTGAGGCCGATCGCTTCGCCAAGCCGGCAACCCGTATCGACCAGGAAGATGCTCAACCTGTAGCTGTCTTCGCAACGCATGCGGATCGCCGAGAAAAGCCGCTGTTCCTCTTCGGCTTCAAGGAAGCGGATACGTCCCTTCCGTTCCTTTTGGCGCCGGAACTCCGGCAAATTGTAAATGTCGCCCATTTTGCACGCCTTCCGCAGCAGCTTGCTCAAGGCAGCCATCTTTCGATGGATGGTTGCATTGCTATTGCGGCGCTCGCGTAGCGTGCCGATCACAGAATCGAGCATTTCCTGCGTGAAAACGCTGAAACGCTCGCCGCCCAATATTTCGCAGATTTCTCCAAGGAAAGACCGGACATTGGTTTTGTGCGAACCTTCATCCCAGAGAATACTGATATATTGCGCCGTCAGATTATTGAGAGAATGCTCCTTGACCAATCGTTTGATCCCATGATCCGCCGAAGCATAGCTGAGATCGTACTGGAACCGGACCGGAAACGCCGTTTCGGGCGGGGAGGGGGCGATACCCAAGGCAGAGATCGTCATAATGATTGCGCTCTAATCGATAAAACAAACATCGGAAAAATATCTGACGAGTTGTACCCGTCTTTTCCGAAAGCGCAATCCAGAAGCCCATGCCACTTTAGGTCCAAACATGTCACCATCTCCTCGGTCCACGACCGGTTCAAAAATCCTCTCTCGCTAATGTCTGTGCGTTGCTCTACGAACGCTGAAAATTGAATGGTGAATATGGTTTGAGGGGAAGGCCAACGCCGGAAAAAACCCGGCGTTGGTTGTTAATTGTCCAAATGATCAGAAATTGCGCTGGAAGCGGACGATGCCCTGGAAGGCATCATCCTTGACACCGCGCGTACGGCCCTGGCGAGCATCATCAAACTTGGTGTAGTTGACTTCCGGCGTGATAACGAAACCGGGAACCAGCGTGTAAGCCACGTTCAAAGCAGCGGCGATTGTGCCCTCGTCTTCATAGCCAACCTGTGCATTGACAGTTGCCTTGTCTGTGACTTTGGCGGCGATACCGCCCCAGACAGCGTAATCGCCATTCCAGGTACCGTAGAAGTCTTTGCCGTTATTGGACTTGTACCCGCCCATGACCCACGCCGAGATAGCCTCTGTGACCGTTACGTCCAGACGAGCCTTGCCGGCCCATTCTTCAGCCTTGGAGTCGTACCCGACAACACCGGTAACCGAACCCCAGCCCTGCTTGAACTTCGCGCCACCAAGAATATGCGGAAGATAGTCATCGACCAGGTAGTCGCCTTTACCCTGTTCCGCACCAACGAATGCCGAGAAACCGTTGTCGGCGGAATAGGTGTAGCTGATCTGGTTGGTRACGTAGTTGCCTTCGGCGATGACGTCGTCGGAGATGATTCCGGAGCCAAGGTAACCGGTCCAGCTTGTGAACTGCGAGTCGGCAGCACCGACACGGAAACCGCCAAGCTCGATGGTTGCCTGATTCAGGTCAACCGTTTCCTTGTCTGCGCCATTGTTGAAATTGTAGCGAAGTTCGGCATAGGAGCGCAATGTGCCGAGCTCGGTTTCCGAACGGACATCGAAGCGGGTAACAGCACGGCTACGCCAGTCATAGGTGCCGCGATCGACACCTGTATAGGCATCGTCGCCGGCATGAATTTGCGCACGGAGATAGCCGCTGACCTTCAGGCAGGTTTCGGTCCCCGGAATATAAAAGAACCCGGCGCCGTAAGCGTCGCAGATGCGAACATATTCAACAGGTTCTGGTTCAGCGACGACAACTGCGTCTGCAGCGCGGGCGCCGGTGACCGCAACGAGGGCTGCAGCGGAGCCGAGAAGCAGGCTCTTGATGTTCATTTCTAATCTCCAATCAATAAAAAATGGCTTGGGTGTTTCAATCTGGTGAGGGGACATAGGTCCTTGACCGGTACCCGCAATTCAAACAACGAACGTCGAATTGGTTTGTTGAGGACGAAAAACCAATGCCGGAACGCCCGGCATTGGTTGGTGTCAGCCAATCAAAGGATCAGAAGTTGCGCTGGAAACGGAGGATGCCGCCAAATGCGTCTTCGGCATCGGCCGCGCGAGCACCGTCGAACTTGATGTAGTTGATTTCCGGCGTGATCGTGAAGCCAGGAACCAGCTCGTAAGCTACGTTCAAAGCCGCAGCGATTGTGCCATCATCTTCATAGCCGACCTGTGCATTGACAGCTGCGGTGTCCGTAACCTTGGCGGCAATACCGCCCCAGACAGCGAAATCGCCATTCCAGGTACCGTAGAAATCAGTTCCGTCGTTAGATTTGTATCCGCCCAGAACCCAGGCTGAAATCGTGTCGCTGAATTTGGCATCGACGCGGAGCTTACCAGCCCATTCTTCCGCATTGGAGTCGTAGCCAACGACGCCCGAGACCGTGCCCCAAGCTTGTTCGAATTTCGCACCGCCAACGATATGCGGAAGATAGTCATCGATCAGGTTGTCGCCATTACCCTGTTCTGCACCGATAAACGCCGAGAAACCATTGCCGCCAGTGAACGTATAGCTGATCTGGTTGGTGACATAACTGCCTTCGGCGACAACGTCATCGTTGATGATGTCGCCGAGATAACCGGTCCAGCTCGTGAATTGCGAATCGGCTGCACCGACCCGGAAACCACCGAGCTCGATGGTTGCCTGGTTCAGATCGACAGTTGGAGCATCCGCACCATTCTTGAAGTTGTAGCGAAGCTCGGCGAAAGACTTCAACGTACCGAGTTCGGTTTCCGAACGGGCGTCAAAACGGAGAAGCGCACGGGCACGCCAGTCATAGGTGTCGCGTTCTGCGCCTGAATATGCGTCATCACCAGCGGCAATATCTGCGCGGACATAGCCGTCGATCTTCAGGCAGGTCTCGGTCCCCGGAATATAGAAGAAGCCCGCGCCATAAGCATCGCACACTTTGACGTATTCGACAGGTTCGGGTTCGGCAACGACGACTGCGTCTGCAGCGCGTGCGCCGGTTACTGCAACGAGAGCTGCAGCGGAGCCGAGAAGTAGGCTCTTGATGTTCATTTCTGACCTCCAGTCAAGATTCGACGGGAGGTTCCTGGAAAATGGATAGCTGGTGCACCAATTGGCCAGAAAAAACCGGCTTTAGTGCCCGACCGAGCTGGAGAAGAGATTGACGATGAGCACGCCGGCGACGATCAGGACCAACCCGATGATCGCAGCAATATCCAGCKTTTGTTTGAACCAGAACCAGCCAACGGCGGCGATCAGCACGATTCCCGCACCCGACCAGATCGCATAGACAACGCCGACGGGCATGGTTTTGAGCAGTATCGAAAGCAGGTAGAACGCCGCTCCATAGCCGGCAATGCAAACGAGCGATGGCCAAAGCCTGGTGAATCCATCGGCCTGTTTGAGAGCGGAAGTGGCCACGACTTCGCAGACTATGGCGATAAGGAGGTAGAGATATGTCAYGTCAAATCACCATTCAGGGAGAGCGGAAAATCGTTGATTCGATTCAGCGACTGGCCAGCAACACCGCTGTAATGGCCGATTCTCCGGGTGTTTGCAGTTCCAATCCCGCCACGTTCCGGCAAGATTTTATTAAAAACCGGGTTACCAATATTAATGAGGGGTAAAGATATTGCAGGAGCCGAGGCGATTTCGTGGCTTTTGTGCAACAGCGCTCTGGCATAGAGCCCTCACAAGGTGCCGATGCGGACATTCGTGGTTGAAACCCCGGCGCTGGCGAGTATGGTCTGTCGGGAGGAAGGGCGTTCATCGCATTTCTTCTTGGACTTAGGGGATGGGGACAGGTTGTCCTTCAGCCAAATTGGAATGCCCAGACCCATTTTTAACTTTGACTGGAGGTCAGAAATGAACATCAAGAGCCTTCTAATCGGCTCCGCTGCAGCCCTCGTTGCAGTATCAGGGGCACGCGCTGCAGATGCAGTCGTCGTCGCTGAACCAGAGCCCGTCGAATACGTTCGCGTTTGCGACGCATACGGCGCTGGCTTCTTTTATATTCCGGGTACCGAAACTTGCCTGAAGATCAGCGGTTACGTTCGTTACGACGCTGCTGGCGGCGACAATGTCTATGACGGCACCAACGTAGGCGCCAAGGACAACGAGACCTGGTACAAGCGTACTCGTGCAGAAGTTCGTTTCGACGCTCGTTCGGAAACCGAACTCGGCACCTTGCGTTCGTACATCCAGGGCCGTTYCCAGTACACCAACGGCATTGATGACGGCGGTTCGCTGCCACAGGCATGGATCGAACTCGGTGGTTTCCGCATCGGTACTGCTGACGAACTCTTCGGTTCGTGGACAGATTATGCCGGCGCGATCATCAACGACGACGTGATCAACTACCAGTCCGGCCAGAGCAACCAGGTCAGCTACACTTTCGTTGGCGGCAATGGTTTCTCCGCAATGATCGGTGCTGAGCAGGGTCAGGACGATGTTACCGGCCTCGGCGGCAACTATGTCATCGAAGACTACATGCCACACGTTCTTGCTGGTGCGAAGTTCGAGCAGGGTTGGGGCAAGGTCTCCGGCGTTGTCGGTTACGACTCCAACGTTGAAGAATTCGCTGGCAAGCTGCGTTTGGACGTGAAGTTCAACGAAATGTTCTCTGCTTGGATCATGGGTGGCTATCAGTCCGGTTACGACAACAACTTCGATCCGGATACAGGCGCAGTTGATCTCGATGACCGTAACTGGTTCGGTACCTGGGAAGGCGATTGGGCAGCTTGGGGCGGTGTCTCCGTCAAGGCTACCGACAAGGCAACCATCAACGCACAGGCTGCTTGGGAAGACGAAGGCACWTACGCTCTCGCTCTTAACGTAGCTTACGAGCTGGTTCCTGGCTTCACGATCACGCCAGAAATCAACTACACCAAGTTTGACGGTGCCCGTCTGGCCGCTTCCGAATTCAACGGCGGCAGCGAGGACGCATTCGGCGGTATCATCCGCTTCCAGCGCAACTTCTAATCCTTCACGGATTGGTTGATTTGGACCCGGCAGCGCAAGCTGCCGGGTTTTCTTTTGCCGGAAATCTGGTGCTCTACAATGTTTATGGCACGCGGACACACCCCTGTGTTGAAATGGCCATAAATAGCGGGCAGACATGTTTCCGGGTTAAGATGAGAAAGTATTGAATATATGCAGACGATCAAAAGCTGGTTCTGGCCGGGCGTCATCACCATTGCGCTGCTGACGGCCTTGGCTGTGTGGTTTTTGACAGATCCGATCGACCGTGAGCTCACAGAGACCGCCAACAATGCGCTTGAGACCGGCAATCCATGGGCGAGCGCCGAAATCGATGGCCGCGATCTGGTCCTCAAGGGAATTGCACCATCCGAGGAAGCGCTCGCGGAGGCGCTGAAAATTGTGAGCGAGACGAGGGGCGTTCGTGTCGTCGACAATCAGGCGACACTTTTGCCCCTGGCTGTTCCGTTTTCCTTCGCGGTCACCAAGTCCGATGAAGGGATCCTGCTTTCGGGCAATGTTCCCTATGGCGATGCCCGCGCCAAGATCCTCGCCGCCGCGGAAAGTGCCATGCCCGGCATCGAAATTCTCGATGAAATGGCTGTGGCGCGCGGCGCTCCGCCAGGTTTCTTCGATCTTGTCGATTTCGCGCTGGCACAAGCGGCGCAATTGACCAATGGCGAAGTGGAAATTTCGGGTGAAACCTACAATATCAGGGGTACCGCTGCCAATTCGAATGGTTATGATAGCCTGAATGCTGCTCTGCACATGGCACTTCCGGGTAATGGAAAGCCGGGCGAGGTGAAATTGGAAGTGCCGGCCAGCGCCAGCAACAATTAGCCAACAGCCATTAGCCAACAGCCATTGGGAGGACAACGGCATGTGGTATTTGATCAGCGAGCTCTGGCTCTTTCTTCTGATTGCTGTTCTTGTCGGTTTCTATGTCGGCTGGTCGACCCAGGCCTGACTTCGATAGCGAAGGTGGGATAACGAATCATGGTGATGTTCATTTTATCGTCCCTGTTCCTCATTGCCGCCGCCTTTATCATCGGCGCGATTTTAGGTAATGTTTCCAAGAGGTTCTCGGCAAAAGGCGATTCTGTTTCCGAGAGCTCGACGAGGGCAGCCGATGCGCGGCTTGCGTCCCTGTCGCTGCTCGGTAAACCTGCGAATGACGATGTGAAGAAATCTGCCAGAGAAGCCGCCGCCATGATTCCGCCAGCGGAACCGGTTCCCGCGCCAGACCCTGCGGGTGCGGGCCGCAGCAGATCAGGACGCAAGACGGCCGCGCCAAAGAAAAGTCAGGCAAAGGCCGAGGCGAAAATCGTGCGGAGCCCGAGGCAGGATGACAAGAACCGCCCGGCGTTGCTCAAGACTGCACGCCGCGGCAAGCCCGACAAGTTGACCGACATTGATGGCATTGGTGCGGTGATTGAATCGAAACTCTTCGAGGCCGGCATTTTCCACTACCACCAGATTGCCGGCTGGACTTCCGACGAAGCCGCCTGGGTCAGCGAGGAAATCGGCTTTCCCGGCCGCGCTCATCGCGAGGGCTGGATCAAACAGGCGTCAGGCTTCGTGAAGCCTGTCGCAAAGGCAAAGCCGAAGGCGGCGCCGAAAAAAGCTGCACCGGCGAGAACTGGCAAAAGCGGCTGAGCGCCTGTTTTGCCTTGTGGCAAAACCTGCTGTGCGTGGTTCGACGAGCTCCAAGGCCCGGTACTTAAACCGCGCGTAAATCCACCCCGGCCACAAACGCTGCGATCAGCTCGGGCAGGCGCCCGGTTTCCAGCATCGGCGCGTGGCCTTGGCCCGCCACGTTGATCACCTGCAGTGCCGGATGTCTGCGTGTCATTTCCTCGACCGTTTCCGGTGCCAGCAGCGGTGTGTTTTCCCCGCGGATGACCAGCAGCGGCAGTTCGGCCAATAGATCGAACTGCGCCCATAGATCCGGCAATTTCTGCGCGAAATCAATACCTTGTAACGTCTTCACGAGGTTCGGGTCGTAATCCGGGCGGATAGTTCCATCGATCTCGCGGTAAATCGCGTGGGCGAAGCGCTCCCAGTCCGCATCCCTCAGTGCCGGAAATGCGGCCCCATGCACGGCGAGCTGGATCTCCGTCGCTTCCGTCCAGCTCTTCGGCAACCGCGGATTGTTCAAGTACTGGCTGATCTGCAATAATCCCGCCGGCGCAATCTCCGGGCCGATATCGTTGAAGATCACGCCGGCCAGCAGCTGCGGCGCAATCGCTGCGAGGATGTGGATGATCAGCCCGCCGCGCGACGTGCCGAGGAACACCGCACGATCGATCCCGAGGACCCCGAGCCCGGCAATCACATCGCCGGCTTCAGTGCCTATATTATAATGCGTGAAATCGGGGTCGTAGGCCGACAGCCCGCGTCCGCGATAGTCGAAGCTGACCACGCGCCGCGGTGTTTCCGGATGCTCCGAAAGCACCAGCGCCAGTTCATGGAAATCCCTGGCGTTGCGCGTCAGGCCGGGCAGGCACACCAGCGGCAGGCTCTTTACTTCACGCGCCGGTTCATACACCCGCGCGTAGAGCTTCAACCCATCCGACGCATCGCAAAACATCTCGCGAAAAGCCAAGCGATCAGCCGCGCCGTCCGGCGGTCAGATCGCTTTCGATMTGCGCCTTGCCGGTAAGCCGCGCCTTATAGACCTCGTAGTTTTCCATCACCCGCTGCACGTAGTTGCGCGTCTCGGTATAGGGAATGCGCTCGATCCAGTCGACCACCTCGTCGAGCGGCTTGCCGCGCGGATCGCCATATTTCGCCACCCACTCATTGGCGCGGGTCGGGCCGGCATTGTAGCCGGCAAAGGTAAGCACATACGAACCATCGAACTTCGAGATCTGCTCGCCGAGGAATTTCGCGCCGAGCGTCGCGTTATAGGCGGCGTCCGTGGTCAACCGGTCCTTCGAATAGCTCATGCCCGCGCGGGTGGCGACGCCCTTGGCCGTTCCGGGCAAAAGCTGCAAGAGGCCGCGCGCCCCGGCGCTCGATACGGCAGTCGGGTTGAACTCACTCTCCTGCCGGGCGATGGCATAGGCAAGGGCGGCGCCAGAGCCGGAAATATTGGCATTGCCGGGGATGGCGCCGATCGGATGCGACAGGGCACCCACATCGATGCCGCGCTGCGCCRCAGCCTTGCCGACACGCAGGGCGACGTAGTGATTGCCCTTGCGCTCGGCCATCACTGCCAGCAGCGCGAGTTCGCCCGGACTGTCGAGTTCCTGCGCCAGGCTCGTATAGAGCATCGCCGCGCGTGAATCGTAACCCGTGTCCTCCAGCCGCTGGATCGCACGCACGGCCTCGCGCTGTGCAAAACGCGTACGCTCGGCGTCCGTCGGCTTGGGGTAGGGCAGTTGCAACCCGGATTGCCCGAGCTTCGCTGCCGCAAGCTGCCCGTAAAACGTGGTGCCGTAGCGGGAAGCCCGCGTATAATAGTCGCTGGCGCTGCCCGCGCTGCCGGCTTCCGCCGCGCGTCCGAGCCAGTAATAGGCGCGCGAAGCCGACATCGGCCGCGACGATATCTCGGCGATCCGCGCAAAATGCTTCTGCGCCGTTTTCGCATCGTTCAGCGCCCTTAAGGCCACCCAGCCTGCGTGAAATTCCGCATCCGCCGCAACGGCAGGCGTTTCCGCGCTGTGCGAGGCGGCAACACGGTACGCGCGTTTGGCATCGCCAATATCCAGAAGTTCGCGCGACAGCACCCGGCGCTCGGTCCACCACGCATCCGGATCGACCAGCGAAGCCGCATCGCGCGGTGCTGCAGCCATCGTGTCGGCCGCTTCCTTGTATTTCTCCTGCCGCCGCAAATATTGCGCCTTGGCAAAGATATAGGCSGCGTTCTGCGCCCAGGATCCATCCACCTGCGCCAGCTTCTTGCCCGCATCGGGCGCCTTCTGCAGCACGGCGGCAAAGGCCTGGTACAGCGATGTCGCGCCGGCAAGCTTGGCCACGCGCCCGGCGGATTTCACCTTGCCCTCATAGAGCATGGTCAGCATGCGTGTCAGGTGATCCTCGCGCGAGATGACCCCGGAAAACTCCTTGAGGATCATCGCTTCCTGATTGTCATCGAGCTTCTTCGTGCGCCAGAAAGGTCCGAGGATTTGCCGTGCGGCACGCTGGTTGCCGCTGGCCACATAGGCGCGGGCGAGGATCACCACGCCTTCCGTCGTCTGCGGCGCGGTGTTGCCAAAAGCGCTGATCACCACCGACGGCGCCGGATTTTCCTTGTAGAGCGCCCGTTCGGAATTGCTGCGGAAAGTCGCCAAGCCGGGCCAGCCCGGCAGCTCTGCGGCGGCCTGCGCAATCTCGGAACTCGGCACGCCCGGCGCGTTGGAAAGGCCGATCGCCCAGGTCAATACATGCCGGTCGAGCGCCTGTGCAGGCAGGCCGTTGCGAATGCCGATCGCCCGCCGCACATCGCCGGACGCGATGGCATCGAGCCCGCTCTTCAGGCTCCCGGCGATAGCCGTAGGCTTGGAGGGCTGCGCAATGCCCGCCGTCGTCACCGGGTCCGGATGCATCGCCGCCTGGATGGCCGGGCTGACGCGCGTTTGCGTCGAGGCGAAAGGCTTCAGTGTGGGGACAGGGATCGCCGCCGAAGGCACAGGATTTTGGGCGTGCGCAGCCGACGCCGTCAACGCGAGCGTGAGGCCAAGAAGAACATGACGCAAAACAGAAGTTCTCAGCATAAAACTACCGGTTATGTTGAAGCGGATCGGCGACTTTTTTGAGAATGCAGCTTGATGAGGCAGCTGGTGTGGTTTTCGAGAACTGGAGCGCAGTGGACATTTTCGTCCATGAGCACCGGAAGCGCAGAAAATCGCATCAGATGTCCATCAGGTGCATTCTCAAAAAAGTCGCTTGGGGGCCCCTGATCCGAAGACAATAGCATAATAATGGCGGACGTATGAAAGCACTCTTAACGAAGCGTTAGCTGGAAGGGTGGGATTTGAAGGGTAACAGGTTTGTGACGAGCTGAAGGCGGTAATTGGCATCGCCTGCCTCCCCGCGTTTGGGCAATCACATGCGGATAGTTACGATCCGCTCACCTCTCCGTTATCCCTAGTCCTCCGCGCCTCCGTTATCCCTAATCCCCCACCTCTCCGTCATCCTCGGGCTTGACCCGAGGACCCATTCTACTCATCAAGATTTTGAATCCCGCGGAAGAGATGATTTCTCTGAAGAAAGATGGGTCCTCGGGTCAAGCCCGAGGATGACGGAGAGGGAAGCGCGTTTCAGCTGGAAGCCGCCGCCGATGCGGGGGAGGGCCACCGATACGGATTTGCGCAAGCGCCCCATCAACGAAATGAAAAGCGCGCGGCCGTTGCCGTGCGCTTTTCGGCGTCATTCGCCAGCTCATTCAAAGAATGTAATCACCCGGGCCCCCTGGGCCGGCTACGTCAAATATGATCGAGAAGTCTGCTAAACCGTCCCCGTCTGTATCGCCCGCGACGACAGGTGGACTCACATCCCCAAACCCGCCCGTAAAAATGAGTTCGCCTGCATGGCCCGTGAAACCTCCAGCAACACGTGTAAATGGCTGATCGCCATCAACCCCTGTGTTAGCGTCAATAGCCGAGAGATCGACTTTATCAACACCCGTTACGAAGACACCGATCGCGTCCGGACTTGAAACGGCGCCACTATCGTCGGCACGCAGAAACACAAATGTATCGGCGCCGTCGCCGCCATTCAGAATATCAGTGCCTGCTCCGCCGATAAGTCTGTCATTTCCAGCGCCTCCGTGAGCGTATCATCGCCGGCTCCGCCTTGAAGGACATTGGCTCCACTATTTCCTGTCAGCGTATCGTTAAATGCGGAGCCTGTGACGTTTTCGATCTCGTAAAGGCGATCTCCCGCAGCATCGTTGAAGCTGCCAAAAGTTGTAACCAAATTGACCTCCACTCTGCCTGGCGAAGTCGAATAGTCGGCCGTGTCGGTGTCCGCGCCGCCAGTAAGCGTATCAGCGCCAGCGCCGCCGATCAGCGTGTCATTGCCGCCCATGCCGTTAAGCGTGTCATTACCACCAAGTCCGGCAAGAACGTTGACGCCGGTATCGCCAGTGATGGCGTCAGCGAAGCCGGAACCGACGACATTCTCGAATCCCGTGGCAAGGTCGCCGGATGCTGCGCCACCGACGAGGGCAAGTGCGCCGTTGGCAATAAGAGTCACCTGAACCGCGCTACCCGCCGTGGCGTAGCCAAGCGTATCCTTCGTACCGCCTTCGCTCCCACCGATCAGAGTGTCGCCACCAGCACCGCCCTCAATATAGTCATTGCCACCGCCACCATGCAGCTCAAGGCATCCCCTGGAAGGCCTCATTCCAGTCCAACTCGCCAAATGAATTGGCTGATATTGAATGCTTTGCGCATGCCCCGTCCGGACGGCGGCTGTTTCATGGCAATCGACGCTTATGCGGGAAATTGCGCCCACAATCCTGCACGGGCGGAGATGCATGAAAACAGTCGGCTCAGCTGGCTTCGTCCTCGCAAATATGTGAAGCCGGCGAATGAACGGGGTTGCACGTCCTCGGGGAGGGACGCGCGCGGAGGAGGCGGCGCGGACACTGCGCTGCCTCTTCCAGTCATCCACCTCTCCGCCATCCCAAAGCACCTCCCTCTCCGTCATCCTAAAGCACCACCTCTCCGTCAT
>NZ_JBFUMG010000063.1:0-14625 GCF_054049495.1 Phyllobacterium sp. P5_D12
GAAAAAGGCATAGACCGTGTTGACGACGAGGAAAAAGGCATAGACCGTGTTGACGACGAGCAGAAAGAAGGTCGTCGGAGCCAGTAGCGGAAAAACGATGGTCCAGAAGCGCTTGGTTTCGCCCGCGCCGTCAATCGCTGCCGCTTCGATCAGCGATTTGGGGATCGACTGCAGACCGGCGACGAAGAACAGGAAATTGTAACTGATCTGCTTCCACGCCGCGGCTGAGACGATCAGCACCATTGCTTGATCGCCATTGAGCAGCGGGTCCCAATTATAGCCTGCCGAACGGACGAGATGCGCAAGCGTTCCCATCGATGGATTGAACAGGAACAGCCAGAGCATGCCGGCGATGGCTGGTGCGACCGCATAGGGCCAGATCAAAAGCGTTCTGTAGATGCCTTTGCCAGGGATAACCTTATCGGCCATGACGGCGAGCAAAAGGGCAAGCGCCATCGCGATGAGCGCTGTGGCTACGGAGAATATAACGGTGACTTGAAGCGAGTTCAGATAGTTCGGATCTCCGAGGACGCGCCGGAAATTATCCAGACCGACAAATTGTGTAGACAGCCCGAACGGATCTTCGCGCAAGACGGACTGATAGATCGCCTGCGATGCGGGCCAATAGAAGAATATTGCGGTGATGGCGAGTTGCGGTGCCAGCAGCAGATAGGGCAAAAACTTGTTTGGAAAAGTGACGCGTGTTGACGATGCCATGAATGCCTCGTTTTGAAATAGCCCCGTCCGTAAAACTACGGACGGGCTGTCATGAAATGAAGCTTACTGGCCGATTGCCTGCTTTATCGCAGCGTTGCCACGCTTGACGGCATTATCCAGCGCCTGCTGGGCGGTCTGTTTGCCCGAAAGCATATTTTCGAACTCTTCATTCTGGATGTCGCGAACCTGCGGCAGGTTGACGAGGCGGACACCCTTTGAATTCTCAGTCGGTGCCTTGCCCATCATTTGCTGGATCGGCGTTTCGCGACCAGGATTCTTGTCGTAGAAGCCGGACTTCTTGGTTTCCTCATAGGCGGCCAACGTTACCGGCAAATAGCCCGACACCTGATGCAGGCGTGCCTGAATTTCGGTCTTGGAGAGGAAGTTGAAGAAGGCTGCGACACCTTTGTATTGCTCGTCGCTCTTGCCCGCAAAAACCCAGAGGCTGGCGCCGCCGGGGATCGTGTTCTGTGGCGCACCTTTGGCCTCAGGATCATAAGGCAACGGACCTGTTCCGTAGTTCATACCCGATTTGATCACGTCGCCGAGACCGCCCGATGAATCGTTGTAGATGCCGCATTCGCCGGACAGGAAGAGTGGTTTGGCTTCGGAAGTACGACCTCCGTAACGGAAAGTACCATCCTTTGCGAGATCGGCGAGTTCCTGGAAATGCTTGACATAGATTGGCCCATTGATCTTCAGCTCGACATCGACGCCACCGATACCGTTCTCATTTGAACCCCAAGGCAGGTTGTTCCAGGCGGCGAAGTTTTCGGTGTGAATCCAGGTCAACCAGGCCGAGGTATATCCGCATTTGGCTGCGCCGCTTGTCTTGATCTTCTTCGCAGCGTCCCAGACTTCCGGCCACGTCTTGGGTGGCTTGTTTTCGTCGAGTCCGGCCTTCTTGAAGATGTCCTTGTTATAGAAAAGGATCGGCGAGGAGCTGTTATACGGGAAAGACAGCATCGTGCCGTCGGGCTTGGAATAATAGGCGACAATTCCAGGCAAATAGAGGGTCTTGTCAAACTTGGCGCCGCCCATCGAAAGAATGTCGGCGACCGGCTTGATCGCGCCCTCGGCGGCCATCATCACGCCGGTGCCAGCATCAAATACCTGAATGATGTCCGGGGCCTGCTTGGCGCGGAAGGCGGCAATACCGGCATTCAGCGTTTCGGGATACGTGCCCTTGAACACCGGAACCACTTTGTAGTCGCTTTGGCTTTCGTTGAATTCCTTGGAAAGCGTGTTGACGACCTCGTTGTTGGCGCCAGTCATCGCATGCCACCAGCTGATCTCGGTGACGGCAAAAGACGAGGTGGATGAGGCGAGAACAATGCCGAGAGCAAGGCTCAGTGAAGTGCCGCGAAAAGTCATGTGAATCTCCCATACACATAAGGCGTCATCTGAAGTGCGCTTGAGGGCAGTATCGTCATTATGTGACAGGGAAACAACAGTTTTGTGACTGGAAGCTCATACCTTGGTTCAAGGCTGTGGAAAAAATGCTCAGCTGTTCACTTCGAGGGCCCGTCAAACAAGCACAACACCGGCCCTGCGCATCTTTGCGGTCATGGCAGCGAGCGAACCGCCAAGATCGATCCCGCGACATGCGTCGAGCAGCACCTCCGCAGTAAAACCGTGCTCGATGGCGTCCAACGCGGAATATGCGACGCAATAGTCAGTCGCGAGACCTGCGAAGGTCACGTTGGTAATGCCGCGCTCGTGCAAATAGCCGGCAAGTCCCGTAGGGGTCTTGCGGTCGTTTTCGTAGAAAGTCGAATAACTGTCGATATGCGGATGAAAACCCTTGCGGACCACCAACTCGGCTTTTGTCCAAACCAGATCCGGATGAAAGTCCGCACCTGAAGATCCCTGGATACAATGATCGGGCCAGAGCACCTGCTCGCCATAGGGCATCATGACTGTTTCGAACGGCGCTTTGCCAGGATGCGACGATGCAAAACTTGAGTGCCCGGGTGTGTGCCAGTCCTGGGTTAGGACGACGCGATCAAAACGCTGCATGAGCTTGTTGATGATCGGGACGATCTCATGCCCGCCATCGACTCCTAAAGCCCCGCCAGGACAGAAGTCATTCTGCACATCGACGACGATCAGCGCGTCCTTGGCCATCTCGATTCTCCAGTGAGGTGATCCGGCAAGTATGACCAGTCGAGCTGTTCCGTCAACGTGCGTAGTGCGAGTCGCCACCAATCCAGACATGATTGATGTCCAGTCTCTCATCCAGATGCACGATATTGGCGATGTAGCCCGGCGCCAGGCGTCCATAGTGGTGATCGATACGAATGCTCTGGGCAGGGTAGAGCGATGCCATGCGCAGTGCCTCATCAAGTGACAGGCCGAGTTCGCGATGCACAAAACGCACCGCCGAGATCATATCGAGATCAGCACCCGCCAGTGTCCCATCGTCCAGTGTCAAACGTCCACCGGCGCGTGTGATCCTGCGTCCGTTCAGCGTGAACGATTTAATATCGGTGCCTATCGTGGACATTGCGTCGGTGACGAGGAATATCTTCGCCGGACCCTGCTTGGCACGCAGCGCGATCGCCATTGAGGCTTTGTCGACATGAAAGCCGTCGGCGATCAGTCCCGCTGACAGTTCACCTGATTCAAGCACCGCGCCGACCACGCCGGGACTGCGATGGCCGAGCTGGCTCATCGCATTGAACAGGTGTGTCACCATAGTTGCACCCGCATCCTTGGCTGCCAGCGCGACGTCATAGGACGCGCCGCTATGGCCGAGGCTGACGATCACCCCGGCATCGACCATCGCCCGGATCTTTTCAGCCGATACCGTTTCCGGTGCGACTGTGGTGAGCAGAACCGGCAATTCCTGCACGGCTTCGATGATGGCAAGGAGATCAGCGTCGTCCATCGGCCGGATCAGCTTCGGGTCGTGCGTGCCCTTGTGTGTCAAAGACAGATGCGGACCCTCGAGATGCAAGCCGATAAATCCGGCCACTTTCTCTTGTGCCGCGGCCTTGCCTGCAGCGATAGCCGCCGCAGTTATTTCCGGCGTATCGGTGATCAGCGTTGGCAGCAAGGCAGTCGTGCCGAAGGCGAAATGCGCATCGCATATGGTGCGGATTGCCTCGATGCTTGGACCGTCGTTGAGGAGTACGCCACCACCCCCATTGACCTGTACATCGATGAAGCCCGGTACAAGCTTACCGCCCTTCAATTCGACCCGGCGAATGTCACCGGGCAAATTCGACAACGGCGTGATACTCTTGATTACGTCGCCATCGACAACCAGACCTGAATCGGTGTGCCAGGTTTCGCCGTCGAAAATCTCAGCGCCGGTAAGGGCATAGATAGTGCTCATAGGGTTTCAGTCACTTTTCGTAAGTGCGGAGGTTCATCCGGATTTAACCTACGGCTGCGGGCAAAGCTTTCCACGAATGCATAGAACGAAACGAGCAGTGCCAGTGGATCAGTCAGCGGGTGCGATGTAGCCACGAAGGGCAGGGCTGTCGCTTTAGACGATTTTGACGATGTCAGGAACACCGCAGCGCCCTGGTCGGCCAGGCGATTGGCGGCATCCACGAGCGAATCTTCGGCCGCGTCGCGCGCAGCAAGCACGAGGATCGGGAAGCCTTTGCCGACAATGGCTTTTGGCCCGTGCATAACCTCTGCAGCACTGAAGGCTTCGGCATGAACCGCGCTTGTTTCCTTGAATTTCAACGCCATTTCGTTGGCGATTGCCAGAGATGGTCCGCGTCCAAGAACGAACAGCGAGTTTTCATCGGTCACTGCGCCTGCGAAGGCTGACCAGTCACAAGCGACGGCCTTGGCGAGCGCGGCTGGAAGATCATCGATTGCGGCAAGCAACTGGTCGTCTTCGGTCCAGTGTCCGATCAGCGCGAGACCGGCAACCGCCGAGCTGACGAAAGACTTCGTGGCGGCGACGCTGCGCTCTGGCCCTGCAAGGATATCGATAGCAAAGTCGCTGGCACGTGCGAGGTCGGACTGGATGACATTGGTGATGGCGATGGTCAATGCCCCGCTTTCCCGGGCTGCGTTTGTCATGCTGACGATGTCAGGACTCTTGCCAGACTGCGAGATGGATAGGGTCGCAGCAGAGCCAAGTTTGAGCTTCACGCCATAGATCGAGGCGACAGAAGGCCCGAGTGAAGCAACGGGAATACCGGCGGTGAGTTCGCTCGAATATTTCAGGAAGGCACTGACGTGATCCGACGAGCCCCGAGCGATCGACGCAAGAAAGGGCGGGTTTTTTTCGCGCAACTTCGCGCCAGCCGCAGCAAGCGTTGCGCGGGAGGCGTCAAGGAACTTTGCTGTCACATCGGGAATTGAGAGTATTTCTTCCCGCATGAGGGTTGTTTTGGTATTCACAGCACTGCTCCTGAAATTTCCGAAGACTCGCCGAGTTTGAGCTCGGCGACAAATTCATAGGCGTCGGCACGGTAGATCGATCGGGTAAATTCGATAACCTTCCCGGATTCGAGGTAGGATATCCGCTCGATATTCAAGCTGGCGGAACCCGCCGGAACTTGGAGCAGTTTAGCATCATTCTCTTTCAGAATGGCCGCAGAAATGCGCTGTATCGCCCTGACCGGACGATTGCCGCTCTCTGCCAGCACAGCATAGAGCGAAAGAGTGACGAGTTCCGGATTCGGGAGCACATGAATGGACAGGGCCGCTCGCTCGATTGCCATGGGCGTGTCATTGGCCACGCGCAATCGGCTGATCCGTGCGACCTTTTCGCCGGATGACAGGCCCAGCGTCACCATTTCTTCGGGAGACGGCGCATAGACGCCGCGGTCGAGCCATGTCGAGCGGACGATCATCCCGCGCCGCGCCATATCCTCGGTAAAAGACGTGAGGTGCGACAAGGATTGCTCGACGCGTGCGGAACGCGGTGCAACGAATGTGCCCGAACCATGCCGCTGGACAAGCAGGCCATCATTGACGAGACCCTGGACGGCTTTGCGTACAGTTACCCGCGAGATCTCCGCCATTGCAGCGAGCTCTCGCTCTGGAGGCAATGCGTCTCCAGGTAGAAGTTTTCCTTCACGAACGGCGTTTTCGATCAGCCGCTGCAATTTCACGTATAGCGGACCACCGATAGCAGAGCTCTCGTTGAGCGAGGGCAGAATGTCGATCAAACCATCACCCATTGCTGACCTCCGCCGATGACGAAGCGAAATTGCGTGCTGCCAGCTGGACTGCGCCTGTCAGAGCGTCATTCAACGGTGCTTGCAGTATTGCCCGATAGCGAGGTGAGAGACGCGGACCATAAAAAGCACCAAGACCACCCAATAGGGAAAGACGCATCGGGGCTGGAGACATGATGGCGTCGAGCCCTTCCTCGATTTGGCCAATGGTCTTGTCCAAAAGAGCAACGGCGACTGCGTCATCTTTCGAAGCATACTCGAAGACAGTTGGCGCGAACGTGCCGAAATCACTCGGCGTCGCGGAATGCGCGAATTGGACGATCCGATGCGGATTGCCTCCGAACCGTTCCATAACTGCCGCCGTCATCGGCGAGCTCATATGAAACTTGTCATAGGCGAGCAATGTTTCTTCGAGCAGGTCCCGGCCAAGCCTTGCACCCCCGCCGAGATCACTAACCTTGAAGCCCCAGCCGCCAGCAAATCGAATGTTATTGCCGAGCCGGGTAACATAGGCGGAACCGGTGCCGAGGATCACCACTGTGCCATCATAATCGCCAAGTGCACCCTGGAGCGCGATCACGCCATCCGAATAGACAAGCGATTTTTGAAACGGCAGCATAGCCTCCAGCTTTGCGCCATTACCGCCCACATTGGCGCCGGCGAGGCCGAGGACCGCGAAGACCGTTTTGCTTTGGCCAGCGTCGATTCCAGCCATTTTGAATGCTGCTTCAGTTGCATCGAGAATGTTCAGACGTGCTGTATTCATGTCGGTCATAATATTGGCCGAACCACTCCTGCCAGTGCCGAGAACATTGCCGCTCTGATCAGCCAATGCCGCCCTGCAACCTGTGCCGCCACCATCAATTCCAAGGAGATAAGTCACGTCAATCGTCCTCCGGCATTCAGAATACCAATAAAATACCAATAGCCAAGCGTTAATTTGTGTCTCGTCGGGTTTTTCTCAATCTAATTGAAATCATTAGACAAAAATCTATTGTCCCAAATCATCGTGTAAATTTTTTAAGGAATTGCTGGACAAGTGGTATTTTTTTGGCATTAATTATCAGAACGAGGAGTGAGCAGTGGCACTAACCCGCACCGAGCAGCGCAACGAGAACGCATTGGGACTGGACGAGAGGTCGCCAGAAGATGTTTTGCGGTTGCTGCATGAAGCACAGCTTGAGGCTGCTGTTTCGGTTGCGCGCGCCAGGGACTCCATTGCAAAAGCCTCTCTGCTTGCTGCCGACACGCTCGCGTCGGGTGGGCGTCTCGCTTACGCGGCTGCGGGCAGTTCGGGGCTGATGGCCATGGCGGATGCGCTCGAGTTACCCGGTACTTATGGCATTGCTCCCGACCGTGTCGTCATTCTGCTTGCTGGCGGTGTCGCCAGTCTTAGCCGGTTGGCTGGCACTTACGAAGATGATGCGAGCCAGGCCACAAGCGACATTGCGGCGGCAGGGTTGATGGCTGGTGATTGCCTGATCGCGATTTCCGCCAGCGGCACAACGCCCTATGCACTCGCCGCAATTGATGAAGCGAAGGAGCGCGGTCTCAAGATCATTTCGATCGCCAATAATCCCGACGTTCCGATGTTTGAAAAGGCAGACGTAGCAATTGCGCTGGAAACACCGGCGGAAATGGTGGCGGGCTCAACACGAATGGGGGCGGGCACCGCGCAGAAAATCGCACTCAATCTGTTGTCCACTTTGATGGCCATACGTCTTGGTCACGTGCATGACGGGTACATGGTCAATCTCGTCGCGGACAATATCAAACTGCGCGAGCGCGCAGCGCGCATCGTATCGGCGATCAGCGCTTGCGATATGAGCGACGCGGCAAAATTGCTCGAAACCAGTGGCGGCTCGGTCAAGTCAGCGATCCTGCTCGCCGCTGGGGCAACGAGCGCTGCAAATGCATCAAAACTTCTCGAAAGCAATCAACAGAGGCTTCGCCCGGCGCTTTCGGAACTCAAAGAGAGTCATGGTTCTCGCTAGGAACCCGGGCTCTCATTAACGGCACTGCTCAAAAGGGTGCAACAGGAGACTAAAATGGGAAGCACGACTTTAAAAACATTGCTTATGGCGACAAGCATTCTGGCTACGGCCGGTTTCGCCCATGCCGCCGATACCACGCTGACGCTGGAAAGCTGGCGTACCGACGATCTGGCCGTCTGGCAGGAAAAGCTCATTCCAGCTTTCGAAGCCAAGAACCCCGGCATCAAGGTTAAGTTCGCTCCGACGCCTCCGACGGAATATGATGCTGCGCTTGGTGCGCGCTTCGATGCGGGCAGTGCTGGCGACATCATTACGTGCCGTCCTTTCGACAAATCGCTGGAGCAGTTCAAGCGCGGCAATCTGGCGAGCCTGAATGATCTTCCAGGAATGAAGAACTTCTCGGATGTAGCGAAGTCCGCCTGGACGACCGACGATGGCAAGGACACGTTCTGCGTGCCGATGGCTTCGGTTATCCACGGCTTCATCTACAACAAGGATGCATTCGACAAGCTCGGTATCGCTATTCCCACCACGGAAGCCGAGTTTTTCGCTGCGCTCGACAAGATCAAGGCCGATGGTACCTATATTCCGATGGCCATGGGTACAAAGGATCTCTGGGAAGCCGCGACTATGGGGTACCAGAATATCGGACCGACCTACTGGAAAGGCGAAGAAGGCCGCGCCAAACTGATCAAGGGCGAAGAGAAGCTGACCGACGCTGATTGGGTCGAGCCCTATAAGGTTCTTCTCAAGTGGAAGGATTATCTCGGCGACGGTTTCGAAGCCCAGACCTATCCGGACAGCCAAAATCTGTTCACTCTCGGACGTGCTGCGATTTATCCAGCCGGTTCATGGGAAATCGGTTTGTTCAATACGCAGGCGCAGTTCAAGATGGGAGCATTCCCGCCGCCTGTGAAGAATGCCGGTGACGCCTGCTACATTTCCGATCACAACGACATCGGTGTCGGCCTCAATGCCAAAAGCGGCCACCCTGAAGAAGCCAAGAAATTCCTGGAATGGGTTGCTTCGCCGGAATTTGCAGAGATCTACGCCAACGCGCTACCAGGCTTCTTCAGCCTGAACTCAACACCGGTGAAGATGCAGGATCCGCTGGCGCAGGAATTCGTTTCATGGCGCGAAAAGTGCAAGCCGACGATCCGCTCGACCTATCAGATCCTGTCGCGCGGCACGCCAAACCTCGAGAACGAAACCTGGGTTGAATCGGCCAACGTCATCAACGGCACCGATACGCCGGAAGCTGCCGCCAAGAAGCTGCAGGATGGTCTCGACAGCTGGTACAAGCCTGCCAAGTAAGTGATCGATAGCCGGGGCGTTCTTATGATCGTCCCGGCTATTTCTTTATCCGGGCGCAAGGCACGCCGTTGCGCTATCATCCCTTAAAACGCCAGTCGCATGCCGCTTCATTGTGCGACCAAAAATTATAATCAGGGGTCTCAATGAGCACAGTCGAACAATTATCGGTAGGAAATGGCGAGGATAGACACCGCCGGCGCTGGCACATCCTCGTGTTCCTGTTGCCCGCCTTGCTCGTCTACACGGCTGTGATGATCCTGCCGCTCATCGAAACGCTGCGGCTTTCCCTGTTCAACGTCAAAGACAACCAGAGCATCTTCGTCGGCTTCGGCAATTTCCAGGTGCTCTTCGGCGATCCGCGTTGGGCCGCCAGCTTCTGGAATGCGCTGCGCAACAACTTCGTTTTCTTCCTGATACACATGCTGGTACAGAACCCCATCGGGGTGGCGCTTGCCGCACTGTTGTCCGTGCCGAAGCTGCGCTTTGGGGCCTTCTATCGCACGGCGATGTTCCTGCCGACGCTTCTGTCCTTCGTGATCGTCGGCTTTATCTGGAAGCTCATCCTGTCACCAATATGGGGCGTTTCGCCTTTCCTGCTCGATCTGGTCGGGTTGAAATCTCTGTTTTCGCCATGGCTCGGCAAACCGAGTAGTGCGCTGATCGCCGTATCGCTGATCTCTGTCTGGCAATATGTCGGCATTCCGATGATGCTGATCTATGCGGCAATGCTCAACATTCCCGAAGAAGTTCTTGAAGCGGCCGAATGCGATGGCGTGACTGGATGGAGCCAGTTCTGGAAGATCAAGCTGCCGCTGATCCTGCCATCCATCGGCATTATCTCCATTCTGACTTTCGTCGGCAATTTCAATGCGTTCGATCTGGTTTATACCGTGCAGGGTGCGCTTGCCGGACCGGACGGCGCGACGGATATTCTCGGTACTTTACTTTACCGCACCTTCTTCGGTTTCCAGTTGCAGATTGGCGACAAATCCATGGGCGCGACGATCGCGACAGTGATGTTCCTCATCATCCTGTCAGGCGTCTGCCTCTACCTTTTCGCGATCCAGCGGCGTATGCGCCGCTACCAGTTCTAGGAGCAGCGATCCATGGCAAAGCCAACAGCATCGCCCGTCCGCACCGGTCTCGTCCATCTGGCGCTCATCATCTATACGATGATCGCGCTGTTTCCGGTATTCCTGACCGTCATCAATTCCTTCAAGGACCGGAGCTCGATCTTCCGTGATCCACTGGGTCTGCCAACGCCATCGACATTTAGCCTCATCGGCTATCAGACCGTTCTCGGGCAGGGTGATTTCGTTCTCTATTTCCAGAACAGCTTCATCGTTACCGGTGTTTCGATTTTCTTCGTTCTGCTGTTCGGGGCGATGGCGGCCTTTGCGCTGTCGGAGTACCGCTTCCGCGGCAATACGCTGATGGGACTTTACCTTGCGCTCGGCATCATGATTCCGATCCGTTTGGGAACCGTTGCTATCTTGCAGGGCATGGTTGCTGCTGGATTGGTCAACACGCTCACCGCGCTTATCCTTGTTTACACCGCGCAGGGTCTGCCGCTCGCGGTCTTCATTCTCACTGAATTCATGCAAACCGTTTCGGATGATCTGAAGAATGCCGGGCGTATCGATGGCCTGTCGGAGTATTCGATCTTCTTCCGCCTGGTGCTGCCGCTGGTGAGGCCGGCGATGGCGACAGTTGCCGTCTTCACGATGATCCCGATCTGGAATGATCTGTGGTTCCCGCTCATCCTTGCGCCGAGCGATGCCACCAAGACCGTGACGCTCGGTAGTCAGGTGTTCATCGGGCAGTTCGTCACCAACTGGAATGCGGTGCTGGCGGCGCTGACGCTGGCGATCGTTCCGGTCCTCGTTCTTTATCTTATCTTCTCGCGGCAGTTGATCCGTGGCATCACTTCCGGAGCAGTTAAATGACGGCTCAAAAGCCAGTGCGGGTTCTCGTGGCAGGGCTTGGCAATATGGGCCGAAGCCATGCGCTCGCCTATCACCACAATCCCGGTTTCGAGATCGTCGGGCTGGTCAATCGCTCTGTCGTGCCCCTGCCGGAAGAACTCGGCGGCTACACCATCCATCCCTCCTTCGACGAGGCACTCGCTGAGTTGAAGCCTGACCTCGTTTCCATCAATACTTATTCCGACAGTCATGCAGACTATGCGATTGCCGCCATGGAAGCGGGCGCGGATGTCTTCGTCGAAAAGCCGTTGGCTACGACGGTAGCCGATGCGGAGCGGGTCGTCGCTGCCGCCAGGAAGCATGGGCGCAAGCTCGTGATAGGCTACATCCTGCGTCACCATCCGTCCTGGATGCGGCTGATCGAAGAGGCCCGCAAGCTTGGCGGTCCTTACGTTTTCCGCATGAACCTCAATCAGCAGTCGAGTGGCCAGACGTGGGAAACCCACAAGTCGTTGATGAAGACCACGTCGCCAATTGTCGATTGCGGCGTTCACTATCTCGATGTCATGCTGCAGATCACCGACGCCAAGCCGATTCAGGTGCGTGGCATGGGCGTGCGTCTCACCGATGAAATCGACCCGAACATGTACAATTATGGACACCTGCAAGTGCTGTTCGATGACAAGACCGTCGGCTGGTACGAGGCTGGTTGGGGCCCGATGATGTCAGAGACGGCCTTCTTCGTTAAAGATGTGATTTCGCCAAATGGTTGCGTCTCCATCGTCATGGACCAGAACGCCAAGTCGGATGACATCGATTCCCACACCAAAACTTCGACTATTCGTCTGCACTCGGCAAAGATTGGACCGGATCGCCGCTTCGCAAAGCCCGACGAGCTCTTGAGCATGGCCGGCGAACCTGGACATCAGGAACTCTGCGATCTGGAGCAGGCGTTTGTCCTCAAGGCTATCCGCGAAGATCTCGACCTCGACCGTCACATGCAGGACGCCGTGCGTTCGCTCAGCGTCTGCCTGGCAGCAGATGAAAGCGTGCGGACCGGTCAACCAGTTAATCTATGATTTGAATCAAGAAACGGGAACAAGACATTGGGTTCTTTGAAAATTGAAAATATCCGCAAGTCCTTCGGTCAGGTCGATGTGCTCAAAGGCATCGACCTTGAGGTAAAGGACGGCGAGTTCGTGATTTTTGTCGGGCCCTCCGGTTGCGGCAAATCCACACTGCTGCGGGTTATTGCGGGACTTGAGGATGCAACGTCGGGTGAAATCCTGATCGATGGCAAAAAGGTCAACAACACGCCGCCCGCGAAACGCGGCATTGCCATGGTGTTCCAGACCTATGCGCTCTATCCTCATCTTTCGGTGCGCGACAACATGGGTCTCGGCTTGAAGCAGGCAGGTAAGCCATCAGACGAAATCAAGGAGCGCATCGGGATCGCCTCAAATATGCTGTCGCTCGGTGATTACCTCGAACGCCGCCCGGCAGAACTGTCCGGTGGCCAGCGCCAGCGTGTCGCCATTGGCCGCGCCATCGTTCGCGAACCGCAGCTCTTCCTTTTCGACGAGCCGCTGTCGAACCTCGATGCCGCGCTACGTGTCAATACGCGTATCGAGATCGCGCGTCTGCACCGGCAACTCAAGGCAACCATGATCTATGTGACGCACGATCAGGTCGAGGCAATGACACTTGCCGACAAGATCGTAGTGTTGAACCAGGGCAGGATTGAACAGGTTGGCTCACCGATGGAGCTCTACAATTCGCCCCAGACAGTCTTTGTCGCCGGTTTTATCGGGTCGCCGCAAATGAACCTGATCGACGCGACAAAGCTTGGCCAGAGTGGCGCGAAGACTATCGGCATCCGCCCAGAGCACATTCAGGTCAGCAAGACATCGGGCGAATGGAAAGGCTCGGTGATCCATGTCGAACATCTCGGCGCCGATACGATCATTTACCTCCAGACAGATTTCGGCCCACTGACGGTTCGTCTCTTCGGTGAGCACAATTACGATGTCGACGGCGTGCTCTATGCCACTCCGGATGCCGGCCGGACGTACCGGTTTGACAATGATGGAAAGATCATCAGGGGCTAGTCAGCCTTCAGCACTCCAAATTGACAGTTTAGGTCCGAGTGTGTATGATGCGCATCATGAAGAGTGCGGACATTATCCAGGAACTTGTCAAACCAGGATGGATTTTGGATCGCATACGTGGTTCGCACCACGTTTTCAAACACCCGGATCGACCTGGTCATGTTGTTGTGCCACATCCAAAGAAGGATTTGGGCGCGGGGCTGGCTAAGGCCATCTATAAACAGGCCGGCTTGTAGGAGCAGATATGCGTTATCCCATTGCCATTGAACTCGGTTCTGAAACCACAGCATTCGGGGTCGTTGTTCCAGATTTGCCTGGGTGCTTTTCTGCAGGTGACACTCTGGACGAAGCGATGTCGGGCGCCGAAGAGGCCGCAGCCGCATGGGTCGATGCCGCGCTTGATGCCGGAGAGTCAATTCCTGCTCCTTCCGGGTTGGAGGCGCTGCGAACCAATCCTGAATATGCAGGGTGGATGATTGGTGTCATCACCCTCGACCCAGCTCTTCTGGACGACACTATTGAGCGTGTGAACATTACTCTTCCCCGCCGTGTCCTGCGTCGCCTCGATGCCTTGGCTCAAGCGGCGGGAGAAAGCCGCTCGGGATATATTGCTCATCTCACTCTGGAAAATTGAGATTACAGAACAACCATTATTCATGTCATGACATCACCATGCGTATGGGGCATAGTCCGGCGCGCGTGGAGTCGCCTCCCGCGTCAATAATGTATGGACAAGAGCAGGACGAATACCATGAGCTGGACACCGGACTCCAAGCGCTACGACACCATGAAATACAACCGTTGCGGCAGGAGCGGACTCAAGCTGCCGGCCATTTCTCTTGGGCTTTGGCACAATTTTGGCAACGACACCCCGCACAACGTCAAGCAGGCGATCTGCCGTCAAGCCTTTGACCTCGGCATCACGCATTTTGATCTTGCGAATAATTATGGTCCGCCTCCGGGTTCTGCCGAAGAAGCATTCGGCGACATTTTGCGCAATGACTTCAAAGGTTATCGCGATGAGCTGATCATTTCGTCCAAAGCGGGCTACAACATGTGGCCCGGGCCTTATGGCGAATGGGGCAGCCGCAAGTATGTTATCGCCAGTTGCGATCAGAGCTTGAAGCGGCTGGGCGTCGATTATGTCGACATTTTCTATTCGCATCGATTTGATCCCGATACGCCGCTCGAAGAAACGATGATGGCTCTGGATCAAATCGTGCGGTCCGGCCGGGCCCAGTATATTGGCATTTCATCCTACAACTCCCACCGCACGCGCGAGGCGGCAGCTATTCTCGAAGAGCTTGGCACGCCATGCCTCATCCATCAGCCAAGTTATTCGATGATCAATCGTTGGATCGAAGAAGACGGATTGATCGACGCGCTGGAAGATCTCGGCATCGGTTCCATCGTATTC
>NZ_JBFUMG010000064.1:0-14610 GCF_054049495.1 Phyllobacterium sp. P5_D12
CGGCAACCTGGACTTCCGGAGAACCGGTATCGCCTGGCTTCGTTGCATATTCAGTGATCACTGCCTGCTTGCGTTCAGCGGTTATCGACATCGTATATCCTTTCTTTTGAAGAGGAAAACAGGATGCCCACGGCCGGGATGTCGTCCAGCGGGGGCCGGTTAAAGCGATAGCAAAAGCTGGTCGCTGCGGGCCGTATAGTCGAAAATGTGACAAATTACCAGCCGCAAATGATTCCGGCCATTTCAGGCCGTGAATACGCGCTTTGGCTGGAACTGGCCATGTTCGATGAAACCGATTGCCAAGAGTTTACCTTTGGCTGTCACGCAGGCTTCGTCGGCTTCGACAGGTGCATCGCGCCCGCGCAGTATCACAGGATTGCCCATGCGAATACGATGCGCCTGATCATCGGAGACTGCAACCTGCGGCAGGCTTTCCAACGCTGCGCCCGTATCGATAAGAAAAGCATCCATCACCGAGAAGCGCTCGGCCAGCCGCTCATAAGATCGATCCTCACCCTCCTCCTCCGTCGGGACAGGTGGGTGGGCAGCTTCCAGCTCCGCGAGTGTGACGAAATCAGACTCGTCGAACGGTGCAACCTCAATGCGGCGCAGGTCGGAAATGTGGCCATAGCAACCAAGATCGCGGCCCATGTCGCGTGCGAGAGAGCGCACGTACGTGCCCTTCCCGCATTCGACTTCGAAGATCGCCGTCGCGGCATCGGCCTGTTCGATCAGTTCCAGTCTGCCAATTTCCACTTCGCGGGAGGGTATCTCGACCTCCTCGCCGCCGCGGGCGAGATCGTAGGCTCGTTCGCCGGCGATTTTGATGGCGGAGAATTTGGGCGGCGTCTGTTGGATGACACCGATGTATTTCGGCAGCAACGCTTTGATTGACGCTTCGTCCGGACGCGAGTCCGACGTCACAGTCACCTCGCCCTCGAGATCATCCGTGGAGCGTTCAGCCCCCCAGGTCACTTCAAAGCGATAGATCTTTGTTCCGTCCATAACGTAGGGAACCGTCTTTGTCGCCTCACCCAAAGCGATCGGCAGCATGCCGGATGCCAGAGGGTCCAGCGTGCCCGCATGACCAGCTTTCTCGGCCTTGAACAACCATTTGATCTTGGAGACGGCCTCGGTTGATCCCATGCCTTTAGGCTTGTCGAAGATCAGCCAGCCGGAAACCGGGCGGCCCTTTTTCTTGCGCTGCCGTGACATCTCAGTCGTTACCGTCGCCGTCGTGGCCTGGCACGTCGCCCGGATTAGGCTCACCACCATCGTCATCCTCATCGTCGTCGACGAGGTCGCGGGTGACTTCCGGCTTGCGCAACAGAGCGTCAATCTTGGCGTAATTGTCAAAGCTGGTGTCAATGCGGAACCGGAATTCCGGCATATATTTCATCTGCTTGAGATGAGCCGCGGCCCGGCCTCGAATGAACTTGGCATTCTTGTTAAGGGCGCTGATGACGCCATCGCTGTCGATGGCACCAACCGGAGATACAAAGCAGGTAGCGATTTTCAGATCTGGTGACATGCGCACTTCCGAAATGGCAATCACCGCATTTTCCAGCGTGTCATCACGAACATCGCCGCGTGTAAGCACTTGAGAAACCGCATGGCGCACTTGCTCACTGACGCGCAACTGACGTTGAGAAGGGCCTGATCCTGTAGCAAAACGAGCCATAAATTTATCTTATCCCAAGAATGTCCTATGCCAATAAACAATGGATCGCCGGTTTTCATTCCGGCGATCCTGTCATCAACTATTGAGGCGCTGCCTTTAAAGCGTGCGGGTCACATGTTCGACGCGGAAAGCTTCGATCGTATCGCCTGCGCGCATATCGTCGTAATTCTCGAACGCCATACCGCATTCTTGGCCGGCCGGGACTTCGGTAACTTCGTCCTTGAAGCGCTTGAGCGTCTTGAGCTTGCCTTCATGGATGACGACGTTATCGCGGATAAGGCGGACGCCCGCACCACGTTCGACCTTGCCTTCCGTGACACGGCAGCCAGCGACCTTGCCAACCTTGGTGATATTGAAGACTTCCAGAATTTCCGCGTTACCGATGAAGGTTTCGCGGCGTTCTGGCGAAAGAAGACCCGACATCGCTGCCTTCACATCATCAACGAGGTCGTAAATGATGTTGTAGTAGCGGATTTCGATGCCTTCACGCTCGGCCAAATCACGGGCCTGCTTATTGGCGCGCACGTTGAAGCCGATGATCGCTGCGTTGGAGGCCTCCGCGAGGGCGATATCGCTCTCGGTGATGCCGCCAGCACCCGAGTGGATAATTCGCGCGCGTACTTCGTCGGTTCCAAGCTTATCCAGAGCACCGGCAATGGCTTCGATCGAGCCTTGCACATCACCCTTGATGAGAAGCGGAAATTCCTTCAGCCCGGTTACCTGCAACTGGCTCATCATCTGTTCAAGCGAACCGCGTGAACCGGCTTGACGTGCCACAGCCTTTTCACGGGCGAGACGTGTACGGTATTCGGAAATTTCACGCGCCTTGGCTTCGCTTTCAACGACAGCAAAACGATCACCAGCCTGCGGCGGTCCGCCTAGACCAAGAACCTCGACCGGCATTGCAGGTCCGGCATCCTTGAGATTTTCACCGCGGTCATTGACCAATGCACGAACACGGCCCCACTCGCTGCCTGCGACGATGATATCGCCCGGCCTGAGAGTGCCCTTCTGAACCAGAACGGTAGCAACCGAACCGCGGCCACGATCCAGCTTGGCTTCGATCACGACACCTTCAGCCGTCCGGGTAGGATCGGCTTTAAGGTCGAGAACTTCCGCCTGAAGCAGGATCGTTTCCAAAAGCTTGTCGAGGCCTGCACCAGTCTTGGCCGAAACCTCCACGTCCAGTGTTTCACCACCCATGGATTCCACGAACACTTCATGCTGCAAAAGACCGTTGCGAACCTTCTGCGGATCAGCAGACGGCTTGTCGATCTTGTTGATCGCAACGATGATCGGAACACCCGCTGCCTTGGCATGGTTGATCGACTCGATCGTCTGCGCCATGACGCTATCATCGGCAGCAACGACCAGAATGGCGATATCGGTTGCCTGCGCACCGCGAGCACGCATGGCCGTGAAGGCTGCGTGGCCCGGCGTATCGATAAACGTGATCTTCTGGCCGTTCTGTTCAACCTGATAGGCACCAATGTGCTGGGTAATACCGCCCGCTTCGCCGGAAACGACGTTGGCCTTGCGGATCGCATCGAGCAGCGAGGTCTTGCCGTGGTCGACGTGACCCATGATGGTGACAACCGGCGGACGCGACACAAAGGATGCCGTGTCGTCCTGCACATTGAAGATACCTTCCTCAACGTCGGATTCAGCAACGCGGCGGACCGTGTGGCCAAATTCTTCGGCAATCAACTGAGCCGTATCGGCGTCGATCAGATCGCCCGGCTTCATCATCTGGCCTTCCTTCATCAGGAATTTGATGACGTCGACGGAACGCTCGGCCATACGCTGGGCGAGTTCCTGGATCGTAATCGTCTCCGGCAGAATAACTTCACGCGCGATCTTCTCGCGGGTTTCCTGCTGCATGCCGCGCTTGAATTTCTCCTGGCGGCGGCGCATGGCGGAAAGCGACCGGCTGCGGCTTTCATCATTGAGCGCGGTGCCCAATGTCAGCTTGCCGCGGCGGCGTTCATCTTCGCCCTTGACCACTTTTGGTGCCCGGACTTCCGGCTTGGCCGGAGCAGCACTGGTGCCACGGCGGGCACCAGCAGGACCACGACGATCGTCGTCTTCTTCAGCAGCATTCGGCTTGCGCGCCGCTGCTTTCAATGTTGCGTCATCGGCTGTCTTCAACTCGGCAGGCTGGCGCTTGCGGGATTCTTCTTCCGCACGCTGCTTGGCCTCGGCCTCTTTGCGCAGGCGCTCTTCTTCCTCAGCCTGTCGGCGGGCAGAAGCTTCGCGTTCCTGAGCACGCAGTGCGTCGTCTTCAGCACGGCGGGCGGCTTCGATGGCTGCCTTGGCGCGATCTTCCGCATCACGGGCCTTGGAACCTTCAAGCGCCTTGCGGCGCGCTTCGAGCTCGGCTGTGGACAGTGTATTAAGCACCATACCGGAACGGTCATTCGGGCGCTGACCAGAAGGACGATACGGCTGTTGGGCGGGGCGCTGCTGGGCTGGCGCAGCGGGACGCGCACTCGTCTGGGGCGCTGGTGCCGGCGCGGCCGGAACCGCCGGACGCGGCGCCGGTGCAGCAGCAGCACTTGGCTGCGGTGCAGCCGGCTGGGGTGCAGGGCGCGCGGGCGCAGCTGCCGGCGTTGGCGCTGGAGTCGCCGCAACAGGAGGTCCAACCTCCGGTTTCTGATCCGGGAGGCTGAACTTGCGCTTCTTTGTTTCAACGACAACAGACTTCGTACGCCCATGGCTGAAGTTCTGACGCACGGTGCTCTGTTCAACGCCAGGCCGCTTCAGGGTCAGGGTCTTCTTATTGACGCCTAGCGTCTTGTCGTCTGTCGATTTTGTATCGCTCATTCCGTTTCCGTTTCCTTCGCGACAGTCGCCGCTTTAGCGTCGGCCACATCCGTGGGGCCATCGCGAAAATGCTGTAGAAGCCAGGCTCGTTTTATGAACCCGGCAGCTGCCTTCCCCTTGAGTACGGCAGCATGTATCACATTTACCCCACCCAATGCCAAATCCATTTCACTGCTTTCGAACAATGAAAGGGCGGGTATTTCAGGTCCGCCCGCATAAACAACCGAACGGCGGGCCTGGTCAAGTTTGCGGACACCATCTTCCGCTGCTTCAAAGGCATGAAGCACGAGTGCAGCGGTGCCGTTGCGGATCGCAATATCCACTTTTGCGGCCCCTGTTACCACAACCCCGGCCTTTCGCGCCAACCCAAAACTGCCCAACGCTGATTTTGTAAGCATCTGGTCCACTGTCTGTCCCAAATTATCGGGAGCCGTGATGCCGCTTTTCAATCCGCGCGGAAAAAGTTTTCGCTTGACCGCTTCATCAATGTAGCGCCGCTGGGCTTTCACCCAACAGCCCCGGCCAGGAAGATTGCGCTTCAGGTCAGCGACAACCGTACCATCGGGACCAGCGACAAACCGGATCATGTCATCGACAGAACCACTTGTCCGCGTGACAATGCACGTTCTGTCGTTCATTTCCGGTTCCACGTCTGGATCGCTCGAAATCAGCCAGCGACCTCTTCTTCTGCCGTTGGTTCAGCTTCGGCAGCAGCAAGATCCTCTTCCGTGATCCATCCGGCTTTCAGGCGTGCAGCAAGAACCATCTGTTCCGCGTCGGCACGGCTGACTTCGAACGACGACAGAATGCCCGGATAGTTGATTGTCTCACCATCCTTGCGTTCACGCCAGCCGGTCAGTTCGTCGACCGCATAGCCAGCGAAGTCCTCGATTGTCTTGACGCCATCTTCACCGACAGYAACGAGAATAGCGTTGGTCATGCCTGGCAGGTCACGAAGCTCGTCCGCAACACCCAGTTCCTTCCGGCGGGCGTCGCGTTCCTCTTCAATACGGCCAAGATATTCCTGGGCGCGCTGCTGAATTTCCGTTGCCGTATCCTCGTCGAAACCATCGATGGAGGAAATGTCGTCGGCATCCACATACGCGATTTCCTCGACACTGGCAAAACCTTCGGAGGCAAGAACCTGGCCGACCATCTCGTCGACATCAAGCGCTTCCATGAAGAGGTTTGAGCGTTCGACGAATTCCTTCTGGCGGCGCTCGGATTCTTCCTGCTCCGTAAGAATATCGATGTCCCAACCGGTCAACTGCGAAGCGAGACGCACGTTCTGCCCGCGACGACCGATTGCAAGTGATAGTTGGTCATCCGGGACCACAACTTCAATACGTTCGGCGTCTTCATCGAGAACAACTTTGGAAACTTCTGCCGGCTGCAGCGCATTGACGATGAACGAAGCGGGCTCAGGCGACCATGGAATAATGTCGATCTTTTCGCCCTGAAGCTCACCGACAACCGCCTGGACGCGCGAACCGCGCATACCAACACAGGCGCCGACCGGGTCGATCGAAGAATCCCGGGAGATGACAGCGATCTTGGCGCGTGAGCCCGGATCGCGGGCTACCGACTTGATCTCGATAATGCCATCATAAATTTCCGGCACTTCCATGGTGAAGAGCTTTGCCATGAACTGCGGATGAGTGCGGCTCAGGAAAATCTGCGGGCCTCGCTGTTCTCTGCGCACATCGTAAACATAAGCGCGAACACGATCGCCATAACGGAAAGTTTCGCGGGGGATCAGCTCGTCGCGGCGGACAATGGCTTCACCACGCCCGAGGTCGACGATCACGTTGCCATATTCAACGCGCTTGACACTGCCGTTGATGATTTCGCCGACACGATCCTTGTATTCATCGTACTGGCGGTCACGCTCGGCTTCGCGCACTTTCTGCACGATGACCTGCTTGGCAGATTGCGCAGCGATACGGCCAAAATCCATCGGCGGCAGCTGGTCGGCAAGGAAATCGCCGGGCTGTGCATCCGGATTGCGATCCCTTGCAGCTTCCATGCTGATCTGGGTGACCGGATCTTCGACATCGTCAACCACCTCAAGCAGGCGCTGGAGCTTGATTTCACCGGTCTTGGCGTTGATATCGGCCCGGATATTGGTTTCCTGGCCATAACGCGAGCGCGCGGCTTTCTGAATGGCATCGGCCATCGCCGCAATCACGATCTCGCGGTCAATCGACTTCTCGCGCGCCACCGCATCGGCGATCTGCAGAAGTTCTAGCCTGTTTGCACTGACTGCCATGTTCTTCTCCTTGAAGTTCCCCTTGGGGTTCATCGCCGCATTGCTTCTGCGGGCGTATGAAATATCAATCCTGTTTTGCCTGTTCCTGCCCGGCCGTCGAAGCTTCCGCCTCGTCTGCCTGGCCAGTGGTATCTTCCGGGATCCGGCCTTCGCGCAAATCCTTGTCGCGGCGCAGCGCATCACGAATGAGGTCGTCAGTCAGGACAAGCCGTGCATCCGAAATCAGCTCGAACGGGACCTCCACGACTGGTTTGTCGCCATAACTCGCCTGGTCGCTCTCGACCGTGACACCTTCTATGGAAACCTCGGCTATGCGGCCGCGAAACTTTTTGCGCCCTTCGTGAACGGCTGACGTATCTATCTTGGCGATATGGCCGATCCATTTGGTAAAATCTGCTTTGCGCACCAATGGCCGGTCAATACCCGGTGAGGACACTTCGAGATGATAGTTGCGGTCAATTGGATCCTCGACATCGAGCACCGGTGACAATGTCCGACTGACGAGTTCACAATCCTCGACGGTCATCGTGCCATCGTGGCGCTCGGCCATGATTTGCAGCGTCAAACCGTTGAGACCGGAAAGCCGGGCGCGTACCAACCGAAACCCGATCGACTGCAGCACCGGATCAATGATACCGGCAACGCGGGCATCGATACCCGTTTCAGTAATGATCCGCTCTTCCGCACCCTCAATCGGGGTCGTTTTCTGTTTCGTATTAGCGTCGTCTGTCACGCAAAGATTTTCCCTGTTTCGGCCTTAAGAAACAAAAAAGAGCGGGACCGGTCTGGACCCACTCCTGTTCTATCGACCAAGAATATGACGCTTATATACCGAAATGGTGCGCGAGTTTCAAGCGCAGAGGTGATTTTCTGCTGAGTTGTGTGCAGACGCCAATCTCGCCATGCGTTTTCGCATGGCTGCCCTGCATTGTTGGACCTAAATTTATCAGCTCATTCATCCTATCTATGTTGCAGTGCAATATAGACTAAAGGATGAAAAAAATGTCCAAAACTCAACAGCTTTCGAAGATTGGTAACTTCTTCCGCGCGTTCGGAAGTGCGGTTGCTGTCGCCGAAGCTACTCGACTTGGCCACCAGCCTGTCGCGTCTGACCTTCGTGCGCTTGGTATCGACCCAGTACAGTTCAAATCCATCTACCGGCGCTAATCTCCGGTAGATGGCGTAGCAAACCCTCTCAATCCTCGTTCGCAGCGAGGGCGGCCAGGACTTTACCCTTGCCTCGCGCCCGCAGGATAAGCGGGACGACAACAGCGCATACTGCAAGTAACAGCAGTATCACCGATATCGGTGAGCCGACAAAGACGGTGAAATCACCCTGACTGATCTGCAGTGCGCGGCGGAAATGTATCTCCGCCATGGGTCCGAGAATGAGACCCACGACAACCGGCGCAATCGGATAGCCAAAAAGCCGCAGGAAATAGCCGAGCAGGCCAAACAGCAGCAACATGCCTAGCTCGAATGTCGAGGGATTGGCGCCAATGGTTCCGAGTGTCGCAAAGACCAGGATACCGGCATAAAGCCAATGCCTTGGGATCGATAGCAACCGGACCCATAATCCGACCAGCGGCAAATTCAGAACCAGCAACATGAAATTGGCCACGAGCAGGCTGGCGATCAAACCCCAGACCAGCTGCGGATTGGTTGCAAACAATAGCGGGCCAGGTTGCAAACCGAACTGCTGAAATCCTGCCAGCATGATGGCGGCCGTCGCGCTTGTCGGAAGACCAAGTGTCAGCAGGGGAACAAGCGTGCCTGCGGCCGATGCATTGTTGGCAGCCTCAGGACCGGCGACACCTTCAATGGCGCCGTGGCCGAATTCTTCAGGCTTTTTCGAAAGTTGCTTCTCTACCGAATAAGACAGGAACGTACCGATCTCGGCACCGCCCGCCGGCATCGCGCCTATCGGGAAACCGATAAATGTTCCCCGAAGCCAAGGTTTCCAGGAGCGTGACCAATCTTCCCTGTTCATCCAGACTGACCCTTTGACGGGCTCGATTTTTCCTTCGCCGGTGCTCTTCGATGCAGCGACACTCAATGTTTCACCAATCGCAAACAGGGCAACGGCAAGCGTTGTAATCTCGACGCCATCGGTTAGATCGGGGATGCCGAAGCCCAGGCGCACCTGTCCCGACAGACCATCGGCTCCTATCAAACCAAGCGCGAGGCCAATGAACAGTGCGGTCAATCCGCGCAAGGTGGAATCGCCAAAAGCTGCCGAAACCGTCATGAACGCCAACATCATCAGGGCAAAATATTCGGCCTCGCCAAAGGAAAGTGCAAATTTGACAATGGTAGGAGCAATCAGCGCCAGCGCCATGGTCGCGATTAACCCCGCCACGAAGGAACCGATCGCGGCCGTCGCCAGGGCAGGGCCACCTCGCCCTGCACGGGCCATCTTGTTGCCTTCGAGCGCAGTGACGATCGATGCGCTCTCCCCTGGCGTGTTCAAAAGAATCGACGTGGTCGACCCGCCATACATGCCGCCATAATAGATACCGGCAAACATAATGAGCGAACCTGCAGGATCGAGTTTATATGTAACCGGCAGCAACAAAGCGACCGTAAGGGCTGGTCCGATGCCGGGCAGAACGCCAACGGCGGTTCCCAATGTTACGCCAATGAGCGCATAAAGCAGATTGAACGGCTGGAATGCGACGGCAAAACCATGTGCCAGTAGAGTAAAACTATCCATAGCCGGTCCTCAAATAAGACGTTCAAGCGGTCCAGCCGGCAGGGACAACTGCAGTCCCTTGGCAAAAATGACCCAGATTATAAATGACAAAACGATACCGACGGGAACTGTCATCCAGAGCGGTCCCTTGCCGAAACCGCGCGCGGTAGCGGCGAAAAGCAATCCTGTCGCAATGGCAAAGCCCGTTATATGTAAAAGCAACATCTGGGCGACGAGGCCGCCTACGATCCATACAACAGGCTGGATCTGCTGTTCCTCGCGTTCGGGAAAATCACCACGCATAGCCTCAAACGCGGTCCAGATCGCAAGAATAAAAAGACCGCCGGCAATCGTGTAAGGGAAAACTGCCGGACCGATGCGTGTCGCACTGCCGCCAACGGCGGTGGCCGTACTATAGGCAATTATCKCAGCAACAATTGCGATACCAACGGCAATCGCCAGCGCCGCCCGATCGGGGCGGCGCGCTTCGGAACTCGGTGTCTCTTGTGTCATTTCACGAGGCCAATATCTTTCAGGATAGCTGCTGTTGCGTCGGTATCCTTTTTCAGCTGAGCCTTGAACTCGTCACCGGCAAGGTAGGTGTCAGCCCAGCCCTTGGCTTTAAGCTGTTCCTGCCAGGTTTTCGACTTTGCCAGTTTTTCAACGTCTGCACTGATCGCCGCTTCCTGTTCCGGTGTGATACCGGGAGGGGCCGCGATCATACGCCAATTCTGGATAGCGACATCTACACCGCCCTCCTTGAACGTCGGCGCATCGATGCCTTCAACCTTTGCATCGCTGGAAATGCCAATGATGCGCAGAGCGCCGGACTTGATCTGCGATTCGAATTCGCCGTAACCGGAAATGCCGACCGTAACCTGCCCGCCAAGGAGTGCAGCCAAAGCTTCACCGCCACCGGAGAAGGCAACGTAATTGATCTTTGTTGGATCGACGCCAACAGCCTTTGCAATTAGACCAGCTGTGATCTGATCAGTGCCGCCGGCCGAGCCACCGGCCCAGGAAACCGCCCCTGGGTCAGCCTTCAGCTTTTCGACCAGTTCAGCCATCGTCTTGATCGGCGACGCAGCCGGAACAACCACAGCCTCGAACTCACCTGTCAGGCGAGCGATCGGAGTAACCTGATCAAGTGTTACAGGCGATGCGTTGGTCAGAATGGYGCCCACCATGACGTAGCCGCCAACCATGAGCTGCGATGGATCGCCCTTGGCCGAGTTGGCGAATTGCGCCAAGCCAATAGTACCGCCAGCACCGGGAACATTCACGACCTGAACGCTACCGGAAATCTTCTCATCCTGCAGGGAGCTCTGGATGGTGCGAGCGGTCTGATCCCAACCGCCCCCTGGCGCTGCTGGAGCCATGATTTTGTAATCGGCGGCGAAGGCCTGACCGGAAAGGACCATCGCCCCGGCGGCCACACAGGCAAGCAAGATTCTACGCATTCTGGAAATCCCTCCCATGACGGCCATAGCGGCCGCCTGTTTTTGATAGATACTGAAGAAAACGGGAAGATGCCAAAGCCCATAGAACCGGATGGCAGATGCCAAAGTCCCTGGTTCGATAACTTTAATGTACGGACAGCCTCCCAGCGGTCTCCTCATCCTTAAAATGATACTAGGAAACTGTCAGGAAGCTGTCACGCGAAATGACGAACTAACTGCGATCTCGTCGCAGATTGATATTAGGTCGTGACTACAGGCGCGAAAAGGTCAGGTAAGCGCCCATGCGGCCTTCGCGATGGGCTTTCTGTTCGTAACGAGTGCCCGGCCACGCTTCGTAGGGCGTATGCCAGTCGGCGGAAGTCTTCGCCTGCCACTCAAATTGTCCGTGCGCTTGGCAATGTTGCAGTGTCCAGTTCACATAAGTGTCGATGTCGGAAGCAAACCGGAAATGACTTCCGGATTTCAGTACACGGGCAAAACGGTCGAGATTCTTCTGGCTAACGAAGCGGCGTTTCCAGTGCTTCTTCTTCGGCCATGGATCGGGATAGAACAGATCAATGCCGTCCAGGGAGTTGTCCGGCAACCAGTCGAGGACCTGTGTTGCATCATCATCATAGAGCCGAATGTTCCGTATCGGATCATCATGTAGATCGACGACGAGTTTCGCCATGCTGTTGACGAACGGCTCCACACCGATGAAACCGGATTGCGGACAACGCCGCGCCTCGTGCAACAGGTGTTCGCCGCCGCCAAAGCCAATTTCCATGCGGACCGTTTCGACCTCCGCAGAAAACAAACTGCGGAGATCGCCGGGTGCCGGCGCACCAATATCGAGCTTGAGCAGTGGCAAGAGCTCGTCGCGGATGGAGCGCTGTAAAGGACGCAGCGCTTTACCGCTTCTTCTACCGAAGAAGGCCTCCGTTGAACGCTCGCGCCGTGCCTCTGTCATAGGGTTGCAATGGCCGCTCAAGCGGCCAGAGCGGACTTCAACTGCTTGGCCAGATCTGTCTTCTCCCAGGAGAAAGAGCCGTCGCGGCCGGGTTTGCGACCGAAATGGCCATAGGCGGACGTCTTGGCATAGATGGGCTTGTTGAGGTCGAGATGCTTGCGGATGCCAGATGGCGAAAGATCCATGACCTTACGCAGGGCGGCTTCCACCTGATCCTCATTCACACTGCCGGTTCCGTGCAGATCAACGTAAACCGATAGCGGCTGGGCAACGCCAATTGCATAGGAGAGCTGGATCGTGCAGCGATCGGCAAACCCGGCAGCAACGACGTTCTTGGCAAGATAGCGGGCAGCATAAGCGGCGGAACGATCGACCTTGGTCGTATCCTTGCCTGAGAATGCACCACCGCCATGGGGCGCGGCGCCACCATACGTGTCGACGATGATTTTGCGGCCCGTCAGACCGGCATCCCCATCGGGCCCGCCGATAACGAACTTGCCGGTAGGATTGATGTACCAGACACAATCGTCCGCGATCTTCAGATCGCCCATCGCTTCGCGGATATACGGCTCAACGACCTTGCGAACCTTCTTGGAATCCCAGCTCGCATCCATATGCTGCGTCGAAAGCACGATCTGCGTAGCTTCGGCTGCAACCCCGTCCACATATCGCACAGTAACCTGGCTCTTGGCATCCGGTCCGAGCTTACCAGCCTCGCCTTCGCCCTTGTGGCGGGCGCTTGCCAGAAGTTCCAGAATTTTGTGGGAATAATAGATCGGAGCTGGCATCAGGTCTGGTGTCTCGCGGCAGGCATAGCCGAACATGATGCCTTGATCGCCAGCACCTTCTTCACCCTGGCGGTCGGCAGCGTTGTCGACGCCCTGCGCAATGTCAGCTGATTGCGGATGCAGGAGTACTTCGATTTTTGCGGTCTTCCAGTTAAAACCGTCCTGCTCGTAGCCGATATCGCGGATGGCGCGGCGGGCAGCGGCGCGAAAGCGCGAGGGATTGATGATCGGATGTCCCTTGGCGTCTTTCAGCACGACGCCGTCCTTGTCTTTCTTCAGCAATGTGTCAGGCACACGCACTTCGCCGGCGATCACGACGCGGTTGGTGGTTGCCAGCGTTTCGCAAGCAATGCGCACAGTCCACGGGTCAACACCCGTTTTCTTTGCCTCTTTGTAGATCATGTCTACGATTTCATCGGAAATGCGGTCACAGACCTTGTCTGGATGACCTTCAGATACGGACTCACTGGTAAAAAGATAAGAACTGCGTGTCACGGGGAACCCCTCTTGAAAGCGAACGAATGCTCAATCAGCAAAGTCTGAATTGGGCAGCGTAGTCTTTGCCAAGGTCGAGGGGATCAGTCAATTGCTTTCGTTTTTAAACAAATGGCAGTTTGAGAATTTTTTTCTAAAGCGCTGGGATGCACTTTAGTCTCCCAACACGCATTTCGGCCGATTATTCCTCTTCGTGACCCAATGTACGGACAAGATCGAGAATTTTCCGCCTTATCTTGGCATCGCCGATTTTCGCAAATGCACGGGCAAGCTGAATCCCCTCGGAACTATTGAGGAAGCCGACAACATAGGTGGTCTCACTTTCCTCCTCGAACCCCTTGGGCTTGTCGGATTGTCCAGGCATGTCGTCGAAGAAAAAAGTGACGGGTACATTGAGAATATTGCCAATGGCCTGCAAGCGACTGGCGCCGACCCGGTTCATCCCCTTTTCGTACTTCTGAATTTGCTGAAATGTTATTCCAAGGCTTTCACCAAGTTTTTCTTGGCTCAATCCAATCATGTTGCGTCGCAACCTAATGCGTGCACCCACGTGTACATCTACTGGGTTTGGTCTCTTCTTATTAGTATCAGTCATAAAAATCTCATTCGTATGAAATGAAGCTTAAAACGAATTTTATCATCAATGTATCAACGGGCCAAATATGGCTTTATTCGATAGGTCCACGTCTAAAATGTTAATCAACCCTCGCTCTATAGCGAAAAAAATAAGCCAGCGTTACAACCAGAACAATGCCAATTACAATCCAGAATTGAAAATGGCGCGCACCTGCACGAATTGGTAGTTCCACTTTCGTCGGAAGAGCGACATCGATCACGCCAACAGCGTTGAGCGCCAATGCATCAATGATTCGGCCATACGGATCTACAACACCAGAGAGCCCGTTGTTGGCAGCCCTTACAAGAGGCAAACCCTGCTCCACAGCGCGCAATTGAGCCTGCCGGAAATGCTGGTAAGGACCGGGAGTGTCTCCATACCAGGCATCGTTCGTGACGTTGACAATAGCGTCGGCACGGGGTCCTTCATAGGACATTTCAGCTGGAAAAATCGCTTCGTAACATATGAGGGGCAAAGCGGTGAATTTGTCGCTTACGGCAAGCGAACGGCGGGTCGCCGCAGCCGTGAACCCGCCAGGAAGCTCGATGACTTCGCTGATGCCAAACCGGCGCAGAATGTTCTCAAGCGGTACATATTCTCCAAAAGGAACGAGATGGACCTTGTCGGCCGCTCCCGTAATTTCTCCCTCGGCGTCGATTGAATATATTGAATTGTAGTAAAGCGGCGCATCACTGCCGCCGGGCTCTTCCATCCGAATGGCGCCAGCTAACAAAACCTGATCATCCGTTAGAATGTCGGCAATGCTCTTCAGTGCTTCCGGCGTTTTCGTCAAAATATAAGGAACTGCTGTTTCCGGCCAAACGATGAGCTGCGGTT
>NZ_JBFUMG010000065.1:0-14505 GCF_054049495.1 Phyllobacterium sp. P5_D12
CATTCGAAGCTTCTGCGCCCTGTTCGGCTGTCGTGCCTGCCACACACATCGGTCATCCGGCCAAGGGAGCAGTCTGGTTGAAAGTCAACGGAGCTGAGCGACAGCGCGGCGACCTGGATCAAATGATTTGGAAAGTGCCGGAGACGATCAGCTACCTCTCGACACTATTTACGCTGCAAGCCGGTGATCTCATCTATACGGGTACTCCAGCGGGCGTGGGCGCGATTTTGCCTGGCGACGAAATGATCGGAGGTGTGGACGGAATTGGTGAAATACGCGTGCGTGTTGTCTGACGCTGATGTTTTGTCAACGAAATGAAACAGTTGCTTCTGCCAATCTGCAAAACAGGCAAAATAAATTTCATCATATTATTTTCGGGAAACGCCGTAAATGTTCCAACAAATAATTCGGTTTTGGGGGAGAAATGGATGTTTCCGCGGGGATTCCCCGTTGTTGATTTCAACTGCAGTGGTAGTGTGTCGGCTAAGTATAAAAAGCTCAAAATTCTGTGAAAGACCTGAGTATTGTCTTTGCTGAAAAATGCTCTATTGAGGAACTTCCTTAGTCATAATTCTGTCACTTAAAGTCACGTCCCATGAACCATCGCATTCTTTTTGGCTCCTATCCAATCCCGCGTTTCGCGGGGATTGTCAGCCATAATTTTGTTGTCTGGACCGATGACACCGGCAGGCCACTCTACGAAATCAATGGTGGTGCTGCCCATGCGGATGGCAGTTTCAATTATTGCGCGATTCGCGGGCCTCTGACTGCGGTGGTCACTGACTATGCGAAACGCGACCTCGTATATTGTCCTGAATTCTATGTGCGGCCTACATCGCTCACTACGCTGCTTCTGGAAGGTAGTGTGTCATCCATCGCCGCGCGTTGGCGCACAGCAGTGGATGTTGCCGAGCGGATCCGGGTGTCCAAGCTGCGTTATTCCTTTCTCGTTCAGAACAGCAATTCTGTTGCAACAGCCATTGCTGAAGGCATGGGACTAAAACCACCATCAGCCGCCGTTGGTCGTGTCAAAGCACCGGGAAGCCATCGCCACCTGGTCCTGGATGCAGCTTAAGTCGAATCGCCTCTATCACCAGTATTCAAATAACAGGTCCAACGTGTTTAACCGGCGTTGATGCGGGTGTTGTTTAATTTGCCTTTTCTCGGCTCAATCCCGCCATTATTGCAGGGCTAATGACGCCGTCACAATTTCATGGTGAAATCAAAATTACTTTAATCCGTTTCTGGCTCCGGAACCCCTTATGACGTCCATTCCTGGCAACGACAAGCAAACACGCAGGATCGAAGCTCGCGCGCAGTCAAGACTGCCGTGGGGCAAGAAGACAAAATCCGCGTTGTTCGCGTTTTTCGGAATTGCCGTTGCCGTGATCGGCTTGCTGGTTCTGGATCATCTTTCCAGCGGCATTTCGATCCGTGATGTCAAGCAGTCTCTCCATGCCATACCAGGCAGCGTCCTGTTGACTGCGCTATTCTTTACATTTGTGAGTTTCGCCGCCGTTGCGCTCTATGATGTGGTTGCCGTCGAAACCATCGCACCGGGGCGGGTGCCTTATCACATATCAGCGATGGCGGGTGGTGCGGGATATGCAATCTCGAACGCTCTTGGATTTTCCCTGCTCACCGGCGGTGCACTTCGCTATCGTGTCTATGCTGCAGAAGGCATCGATATTGCCGATATTGGCCGGATTATCGGTACCTCCTGGATGGCGATCTGGTTTGCTTTCACCATCCTGATTGCTGTGGCCCTTGTCATCGATCCCTCACGGATACCCTGGATATTATCGTTCGGACCGGTTCTCGATCAACTGATCGGTATATTGGTTCTCCTTGCGGTGGCGGTCCTGTTGTACTGGCTTTCTCGCCGCGAGCGCACGCTTAACATAGGCCGGCTATCTGTTCGCTTGCCCTCGTCGCAGGGCGCCCTGCTGCAGATCTTGGCCGGTCTGGTCGATGTGGCTGCGGCGGCTGCGACGCTCTATGTCCTGCTTCCGGCGGGCTCTGTGAACAGTGTTCCTGCGTTTGCTCTTGTCTATGTGGTCGCTGTTGCTCTTGGTATCATCAGCCATGCACCCGGCGGCATCGGTGCATTTGAAGCAACTATTGTTGCGGGCCTTGGGCTGGGGCAAAACCCCGACGCCATAGCGGCGCTTGTCGCATACCGCGTCATCTATACCCTCATTCCGTTTCTGGTAGCGATAGCAGGTTTCGTCGTTTCTGAAGTCTTGCGCCGCCGCCATCTCATCGCCGGTCCAACCATTTCCGCTGTGCGAATGTTTGAGCCGCTGATTCCGCCACTCTCGGCCGGTATTGCCTTTCTTGGCGGTATCGTTCTGCTGATTTCCGCGGTCATTCCCGATCTTCACCACCGGCTGGAAATGCTTGCTGACATATTGCCTATGCCATTTTTGGAAATGTCGCATCTTGGCGCGAGTTTCGTCGGGTTGGCCTTGCTGATCGTCGCGCGGGGCCTCGCACGGCGTCTCTGGCGCGCCTGGTTCCTTGCGCTGATCCTCTTCAGCTTCGGGGCGGTCTTCGCACTGACCAAGGCCCTTGCCTGGGAAGAAGCGCTCATGCTTGCCTTGATGGCCGGCACGCTACTGCTGTTTCGCGATTCATTCTATCGCAAACCGCTGGGGGAACATTTCAGCTTGTCCTGGGGCTGGCTGGCCAGCGTGGGCACAACGGCGTTTGCCATTCTCTGGCTCGGCCTTTTCGCCTATCGGCATGTCGAATATGCGAATGAACTGTGGTGGGAGTTTGCATGGGATGCACAGGCATCGCGTTTCCTTCGTGTTTCTGTACTCATCCTGACTGTTCTCGCGGCGATAACGATCAATACGATCATCAATGGTGTTGGCCGGAGCAAACTGCGCGCCCAGCCCATTCCGGAACAGGTGCCCGATCTCGTTGCAATGTCCCCGAGCGCTTCGGATGCGCTTGCTTTGCTTGGTGATAAGCGCTTCCTGATGGATCCCAAAGGCAAAGGCTTTGTCATGTATGCCCGTTCGGGCGGAAGTCTGGTTTCAATGGGGGAACCAGTGGGCAGCGATGATGTGATTGCCGATCTGGCCTGGGCTTTTCGAGGACTGGCAGATCGCACCGGTACTAGAACGGTATTCTATGGGGTGGGGCCGGAAAGACTGCCTCTGTTCCTGGACATGGGCTTGACTGCCCTGAAGCTCGGCGAAGTTGCACGCGTTGATCTCAGCGATTTCTCGCTTGAGGGCTCCAAGCGCCAGCCCCTGCGCTACGCCGCCCGGCGCTTGGAAAAGGAAGGGATCAGTTTTGAAATCCTTCCAAAGGGCCAAACCGCGGATAGCATGGATGAACTTCGCGCCGTGTCCGATGCCTGGCTCGAAATGAAATCTGGTTCCGAGAAGCGTTTCTCGCTCGGTTCGTTCGAAAATGCCTACCTTTCACACTTCGACATCGCGGTCCTGCGCAAGGAAGGCGCGATCGTGGCCTTTGCCAATGTGTGGCGCGGTGCAGGTAATCAGGAAATTGCCGTCGATCTGATGCGGCATGTGCCTGATGCGTCCAGCGTCATCATGGATGGGTTGTTCGCCAATCTCCTGATGGCTGCGAAGGGCGAAGGCTACCGCTGGTTCAATCTCGGGGCTGCGCCCCTGTCAGGCCTTTCCGATAGCCATCTGGCCTCCCGGTGGAATCGTATCGGTTCTTTTATTTACCGCCGCGGCGCTGAATTTTACCGGTTTGACGGACTGCGCGCTTTCAAGGATAAGTTCGGCCCGAAATGGACTCCCTATTATCTGATTTGCCCCCCGGGCCTCGCGACACCTCGTTCGCTGATCGATGCGACAAACCTGGTGAGCGGCAGCCCCTTCGAGGTCTTTAAACGATGAAATTCATTCGCAGGCCCTACCTCTTCGCCATACTTGCACTTGTTCTCGTTAGCGTGGGTCTCTCCGCAGCGCTTCATTTTTTCCCTCGATTTGGTTTCGGGTCTTCGGGCAGCCGAATTCTCATTTCGTCGGAGCGTCTTAACGACGTCCCGCTGTTGAAACCGTCTGGCAAGCCGACGGGTATTGCTATCGTGGTGTCACAGAAAGGTGGACTTGGCGCTGATGATGAAACCTTGACGAAACTGCTGCTGGATCGCGATTTTCTCGTACTGACGGTTGACCTGGAGAAATGGCGCAAGGAACTCGATCAAGACACGGGCGATTGCACCTATTTTGTTTCCGATCTTGAAGGCATAGCAAAGGAAGCTCAGCGCCAGATTGCCGTCGATACCTATATGCATCCGGTGGTTATCGGTATCGGCGAGGGTGGTGTCATGGCCTACGCTTCGATGTCCGATGCTCCGGCGGCCACGCTTGCCGGCGCGGTTTCAGTCGATCCATCAGTAGCGCTCAAAACGAAGCTTCCCTCATGCGAAGGTGCAGACTACGAAGCCGTTCCGGGCGAGGGGTTCAGCTACTCCTATKACGCCGATCTACCCAATCCGGCGACGATTGTGCGGGAGAAGCCAGACACTGATCCCAAGGGTCCTCCGAGTGCCGGATTTTTTCTAGCGCAGGAAAAAATTGGTGCCACCAAAGCTGAGCGGTTTGTAATAGCGGCTGATGCAGCAGTCGATATTGCCAAGGAAGATGCTTCAGCGGAGGCCTTGCCCACCATCGATGTTCCTGCCGCTGATGGCCAGGCTAAATACCTCGCGGTATTCTTCTCCGGCGATGGCGGCTGGCGTGATATCGACAAGTCCGTTGGCGATATCATCGCGAAAAGGAGTGTGCACGTCGTCGGCGTAGATTCGCTCCGCTATTTCTGGTCGCTGCGCAAACCGGAAGACATTGCCAAGGACATTACGAGAATTGTCGCCAAGGCTGACCCCTCCGGCAAATTGCCCGTGGTTTTGCTCGGCTATTCCTTCGGCGCCAATACGATCCCGTTCTCTTGGCCCTTTCTGCCGAAACAGCTGCAAGACCGCATCAGTCTTGTCGGCTTGATCGGCACGGAAGAGACCACGCCGTTCCAGGTTTCTGTTGGTGCGTGGCTTGGCTTGGGCGGCGACAATGAGGTAGCGCCGGCAGTTGCGAAGCTGCCGCTGGACAAGGTCCTATGCGTTTATGGTTCGGAAGAGGATGACACGGCGTGCACGGCTGCATCGCTTTCTGCAGTTCAGAAGATCGAGCTTGCCGGCGACCATCACTATGATGAGAAATATGAGATGCTTGCTGGCAAGCTGATGGAAGCTGTTGCATCGCGGCAGCCAAAGTAACAACCATGTCGCGGCCCCGGCTTCTGTCCGTGGGCCGCGACGCTACATTTCGCTCAATCCGCTAAAAACCAGACCTGTCACGCTTTCCTTTGCCGAAGCCTTGATGGCGGCGATTGATGCGCTAACGCGGTTTACGTCGACCTGCATATGGCCTTGCGCGATTTCCAGTACGGCGACGCTGCAGCGCATCAGTGGGAATAGACGTTCGCCKCCCGTCCTGTCATGGGCGAGGATAACACCAGCTGCGCGGTCTTCCGGGCTGTAAAGTTCGCGGACTTTGACGCTGAAATCTAGCAACAGTTGTGTCAATACTGGTTCCAGCTCGCCGCGTGTTCCTCCTGTTATGCCGACGAAAAAGTCATCGCCACCGACATGGCCCAGGAATTTATCTTCTCCGACGAAATGGTGTCTGAGCAAAGAGGCGAAAAGAGCAATGGCGAGATCGCCCTTCTGAAAGCCAAAGTGATCGTTGAAGGGCTTGAAATTGTCGAAGTCGAAATAGCAGAAATAGCGCGCGTCGGAGCCGTCGCGCATGACATCCTGGACATAGTCGCGAATGGATCTGTTACCCGGAAGGCTGGTTAGCGGATTCTGGTCCTGGGCCGTCTTGAGTAGCTTTTCATTGATGATTTTCAAAAGCGAGGACGCTGAAAGCACGCCCGCATAACGAAGATTTTCTGTCAGGATCACGCAATCGCTGCCATTCATGCCAGCGAAGATTTTAAGCATTTGCTCCGCAGGCGTATTGATATCTGCAATGGGGGCCTCGGTAACGAAGTGTGCGATCCCGCGCTGATAGATGCGGTTCTTCAATAGGTCACGACCGAATGGGTGATAAATTCTCCCTTTGACATGATGCTCGTGCAGTACGCCGCGTGGCTCGTCATTAGCACCAAGGATGGGAAAGAAGCTTTGTAGCGGGTTGTTGCGGAAAAGCTCGAAGACCTTGTCGAGATCATCATTTTCTCGCACGGCAGGCAGGCGCTGTACCTGCGCTCTGATCAGGATGCTGTCCAGCGTTGTGGTCTGCCTGCGTAAGGATCCCGCCTGTCCGAGATGAGGATACGAATCCTGTAGTTCTCCAAAATGCGTGGTAGGGCGTGCGATGAAATATCCTTGCACCAGATCACAGCCAAGTTCCCGGCAGATTACAAATTCTGCTTCGGTTTCAACTCCTTCAGCGATGATCCTGGCGCCAAGCATATGCGCTGTCTGAACGATCTGTTTGACGATGTGCCGTTTGCGCGGTGTAGAATCCAGCTTTGACACGAAATGGCGATCGATTTTGACATAGTCCGTTGCATAGTCGCAGAGCAGCTTAAGGCCATTGAAGCCGACACCAAAATCATCGATGGCCAGCTTGAAACCTGAATGGCGCAGCTTTTTGATGAGTTCAGAAAATGCCGGATCCTGTGCGTTGTCGAAGCGTTCGGACAGTTCGAAGCAGATTGAGGAGAGGCGTATCCCCGCTTTGGTTAAATGATTGGTGAGTCGTTCCACGATATCGCTGCCGAGGCCAACGAGCCTTGCATCCATGTTGATAAAGAGCATTCGCTGGCTATAGCCGGGTAGTCCGCCGAACTCGGCAAAGGCGCGACTGTTTACCATTTGCTCAAGCTCTAGCAATTGATTGACGTCGTGAGCTTTGTCCAGGAGTTCCAAAGGCGATTGGAAGCCCAGTCGGTCATAGCCACGCATCAACGATTCATAGCCAAATGTTGCGCCGCTTGCCGCTTCAACAACGGGCTGAAAGGCGGTTTCGACAGCTAGTTTTGCGAGTGTAACGAGCTGATCATCGCCAAAACGACGCAAAACCAACATTTCGGCTGGACGAAAACTCATGGGGAAACTCCGGGGAAGAGGTAATCATTTAGATTTATATTTCCCTTGACCCTTCAATTTTCCGTTTCCCAAATATGACAGTTTTATGAAGTTACGGGCGCCGGCGTCCGACAGTCGCGCAACCGGGAAGGTGATGCGCATGCTTATTTTGACATGCTCAACGCAGATGCTTGATGATGCCTGTTGCCCAGAACCAGCAGTTCTTCGAAGTGGTTCATGTCTTTGAAGCTGCAAAAGGCGGGTGGGTGAATTTCGATAATGGGCGCTGTCCTCTCAAGATAGAGCAGACACTCGTCCAGCAGCTTTTGCCAGACGGGGAGACGGTCATCATCCAACCAGTCAACGGGATAAGCGAAGGTGATGTGAAAGACATAKGCATCGTGATCCGGATGGCGGTAGCCGAACGGAACGGCGAGTGCGTCGCGCCATTTCTTTATGACAGCTTCGTCTTCCGAAGTTGCCCCGCTGAGGGTCAGACCCACAGGAGTGACGTCGATCACCTTGATTTGGAACGACCCGAGGCTTTCGAATTGCCTGAGACGATCCAGGTATAGTCATGTCATCTCGTCAATGCCGGTATTGAGAGGAACATCCTGCGSCCAATATGGCAGCGCGCGACGATATTCGATGATCCCCTGAAACAACGTCATGTGCAGGCTGGACACAGGCGTGAACGTCAGTTTGCCGGAATCGGGCATCGACAGCATTCGGTCCCGCACCTCAATCACAGCACGCTCGGAGGCCGAGGCGTCCACCAGATGACAGACAACAGTATTACCCGGTTCCCGCAGGAAGGTTCCCATCACATCATAGCGTGTTCCCAAATGGCGGGGCGTGTCGAAATTGCTGCTGGCGGCGTATCGGGCGAGGGACGGTTTGATGGATTGGGACATACAAATTCCATGGCATGCGGTTCGCGTTGAGCGCGTGCGGTTCGGTAATTAGGAGCCCGTGCGAATCGCACAGTGAGCGCAATTTGCCCGATGTATTTGTCAGCGATATGAATGGAATCACGTGCAGCAAAAATCGCTGGTGCATGCGGCAACCGTTCCCAATGCAATATAAGTTGACAATTTTCATCATAAATGATTATCGGAAAGCAAGTGTAGCTGTCCAAGCTGCATGCTCATAAAAACGGAGGTCGCCATGAAATTCTCTCTATCATCCTTGGCTGGAGTCGTGGCTTTCGCTGCCGGTCTTGCTGGCTCAACAATGCTGGCAACGGCACAGAGTGATGCGGAAGGCATTGTTGTCTACAACGCACAACACGAAAGCCTGACCGAAGCCTGGGCCGCTGGCTTCACCAAGGAAACGGGAATCAAGGTGACCTTGCGCAACGGTAGCGATATGGAATTCGCGAACCAGCTTGTCCAGGAAGGCGCTGCCTCACCTGCGGATGTATACCTCACCGAAAATTCACCGGGGATGGCGCTCGTCGACAACGCTAACCTGTTCGAGCCGCTAAACGCCGATACGCTTGCTCAGGTGCCCGAAAATTATCGTCCGGCCAATGGTCATTGGGTCGGTGTTGCGGCCCGCTCTACCGTTTTCGTCTATGACAAGAACAAGCTGACCGAGGACAAGCTGCCGAAGTCGTTGCTGGATCTCGCAGAGTCTAGCTGGAAGGGCCGTTGGGCTGCATCACCATCCGGCGCTGACTTCCAGGCAATTGTTGGTGCACTTCTCCAGCTCAAGGGCGAAGAAGCGACTGCTGCATGGCTGAAGGCCATGAAGGAAAACTTCACGCCCTACAAGGGCAACAGCACGGCCATGAAGGCCGTCAATGCCGGCGAAGTCGAGGGTGCAGTTATCTACCACTATTATTACTTTGGTGATCAGGCCAAGACCGGAGAGAACAGCAAAAACATCGCCTCACACTACTTCAAGAATGAAGATCCGGGCGCATTCGTAAGCGTCTCGGGTGGCGGCGTTTTAGCCTCCAGCAAGCACAAGGAGCAGGCACAGGCATTCGTAAAATGGGTTACCGGCAAAGGCGGCCAGGAGATCCTGCGAGACGGCACATCCTTCGAATATGCCGTAGGTGAGGGAGCCGCATCCAACCCCAAACTGGTTCCGCTTGCTGACCTGCAAGCCCCTAAAGTCGAGCCGTCGAAGCTCGATAGCAAAAAGGTCACCGATCTGATGACCGCTGCTGGTTTGCTCTAGCCGTAACACGCCGGTCGAGCTAACAGTTCGCCAGCGGCATCCCCGGTGCGTCCATCGGGGGATGTCGTCCAATTCCAGGCAGTTGCAGTCGGTGTTGACTGACCTGTAGCTGCAACAATGAAAGCAATTTACATTGCCGCCAAGCCAGTCACTTTACCAGCCAGGCGAACTTCTCCAAGCTTCCCACCCGCTTATCCGGCGCCGTTGGATGTCGAATGCGCCTGTGGTTCTGGCAGCAGCGATCGTTTCGCTTGTCTCACTGCTGCCCGTCGGGTTTGTCATCTGGATCGGCATACAGACTGGCTGGGAAACCGCCTCGACCCTGATTTTCCGCCCACGGGTGGGTGAGCTTCTGATCAATACCGCACTGCTGGTGGCGGTCACGATCCCGATATCCATCATTCTTGCAGTCACGCTTGCATGGCTCACTGAGCGCACTGATTTGCGCGGTGCACGCATCTGGTCCTGGTTCGCAGTTGCACCACTTGCAGTCCCCGCTTTTGTGCAAAGCTACGCATGGGTCAGCCTGATACCCGGCTTGCATGGGCTTTTCGGCGGCGTTCTGGTGTCGGTTTTGGCATACTTTCCATTCCTGTATCTGCCGGTCTCGGCCCAGCTCCGTCGGCTGGATCCGGCAATTGAGGACGCAGCCGCTTCGCTGGGCAACGGTCCATGGCGTGTCTTCTTTTTCGCAGTGTTACCCCAATTGCGTCTCGCTATTTGCGGGGGCTCGTTGCTCATCGGGCTTCATCTCCTTGCCGAATATGGTCTCTACGTCATGATACGTTTCGATACGTTCACGACGGCCATTGTCGATCAGTTTCAGTCGGCCTTTAATGGTCCCGCGGCCAATATGCTCGGTGGCGTGTTGGTCGTTTGCTGCTTCGGCCTTTTGGGCCTTGAAGCACTTTTGCGAGGCAATGAACGCTATGCCCGGGTCGGCTCGGGTGCTGCACGCGATCCGGTCAAACACAGATTGGGTTTGCTGGCGATACCCGCCTTTCTGATTTGCCTGATCACAGCCGGGCTGTCTCTCGGCGTTCCATTCGTCACTCTCACCCGTTGGCTGTCTCTCGGCGGCATAGACACCTGGCGCTTGGACTTGATTGGCATGGCTCTTGGCCAAACCATCATGTTTGCGGTTGCAGGCGCTCTCCTGACCACGATCATCACCGTGCCAATGGCTTGGCTTTCAGTTCGAGCGCCGGGCCGCTTTCAACGGATTATGGAGGCGTGTCACTACTATGTCGGATCCTTGCCGGGAGTGGTGGTAGCATTGGCGCTGGTGACTGTAACCGTACGCGTCGCGCTTCCTCTTTATCAGACAGTATTTACGCTCCTCCTCGCCTATGCCCTGCTGTTTCTTCCCAGGTCGCTCGTTGGCTTGCGCACCAGTATTGCGCAGGTGCCGGTCGAGCTTGAGCAGGCAGCCATGGCGCTTGGGCGGTCACCCGCACAGGCAGTCAGGCAGATTACCATGCGTCTTGCTGCTCCTGGCGTTGCGGTCAGTATGGCGCTGGTAGGCCTGGGAATAACCAACGAATTGACGGCGACGCTGATGCTGGCACCAAATGGCACCCGGACGCTTGCGATGCAGTTCTGGTCGCTCACCAGCGAGATTGATTATGTGGGTGCAGCACCCTACGCGCTCATGATGGTGCTCTTGTCCTTGCCCATGACGCTTCTGCTTTACGCACAATCGAAAAGAATGGGCGGACGATGACATTTCTAACGGTCACTAGCATGAGCAAACGTTACGGAAAAGTTGTTGCTCTCGACGATGTCACAATCGATGTACCAGCAGGCAGTCGCACCGCTGTTGTCGGCTCCTCCGGGTCTGGCAAAACGACGTTGCTGCGTTTGATCGCTGGGTTCGAAGGACCTGATACCGGTCGGGTCGTGTTGGACGGAAATGTTCTGGCGAACGGGCCGGCCTTGGTGCCTGCACATCGTCGCAGTATCGGCATCGTCGCACAACATGGTGCCTTATTTCCGCATTTGACTGTCAGCGACAACATCGGCTTTGGGCTCGAACGAAATACTCCGCAACGCGACAAACGCATTCTGGCCCTGATGGATCTGGTCGAACTCACACCGGCTATGCGGGATAGACGTCCGCATCAATTGTCAGGAGGTCAGCAACAGCGTGTTGCACTCGCTCGCGCACTGGCCAGACAGCCGAAACTAATGCTTTTCGATGAACCGTTTTCTGCTCTGGATGCGGGTCTCCGCGAAGGTATCAGGACATCGGTGGCCGAGGTGCTGCATACTCAGAAGATCACCGCCATATTGGTTACCCACGATCAGGCCGAAGCTCTCTCGTTTGCTGATCAGGTTGCCATTTTGCGGGAGGGCAAGCTTCTGCAAGTAGGTTCACCCGAAGATCTCTATATGAATCCCCGCGATCCATACACTGCCGCCTTTCTGGGTGACGTCATCATCCTGGATGCCCAGCTCAACGATGGCTGGGCCGTTTGCCCACTCGGCCGTATAGAATCCAATTCACTTCACTCAGGTCCTGCGAAGATCATGCTCCGGCCGGAGCAGGTGGTTCTTTCTCCGGTCTCTGCTGACACCAACGATGATACGGGTTTTTACGGGAATATCACCCGGACTGAATTCGGCGGTGCTTCTTGTTCTATCGCCATCTCACTGGCCGGTAAGAGTCACGATACGCTCGATAAGCCTTTACTGGTAATCAAGACGACAAGTATCAATTTGCCGGCAGTGGGAAGTCGTGTTCAGATAGTCGTGCTTGGTAAGGCACATGTCTTCGAATAAACATAAGTGCGAGATCTGGATCCATGGGCAATTTATTCAGCTGGTTGAATGAACCGGCGGCCTTCAGCGGCGATGCCGACGAACTCCACCTCGCGACCAACGAAAACACCGACTTCTGGCAGCAGACGTTTTACGATTTCGAGCGTGACAATGGCCATGCTTATTTGACGCCGGTCAGTGGTGATTTTACAGCCAGCGTTACGGTTTGCGGTGATTATCAAAAGCTCTACGATCAAGCAGGGTTGATGCTGCGCATCGACCCGCACCGTTGGATTAAGACCGGTATCGAATACACGGATGGACTGATGCATTTCAGCGTTGTCGTCACCAACGGTACGTCAGATTGGTCTGTCATCCCCCTTCATGGTTCGAGTACTAAAGATGAGATAAACGTGCGACTGACGCGTCACGGGAACGCAGTACGCGTGCAGTTCGCGGTCAATGGTGGAGCATGGCAACTCGCCCGTCTGGCTCCGTTTTCATCGGGTAACGCTTCAGCAGGTATCATGGCGTGCTCACCCGAACGAGGCGGTTTCGAGGCGACGTTTCGCGGTCTGACCGTCGGCCCTGCCATTTCGCGCAATCTTCACGACTAGCTCCCGAATAATTCCGGGCGTTTATTTCTGAGATGCAAGAGCATTTTGCCCATCTGGGCTATATGTGCTTCCATCGTCTTGGCGGCCTTGTCGGGATCCTTGTCGGCGATGGCCGAGATGATCGCCTCATGCTCTGCCAAAGTCTCGATCATCCGGGTTTCGTAGTGAAGCAAAAGTCTTCTGACGCGATCGATCTGACTGCGTTCCTTTGAAGCGATCTCGCGCAACCCCACTAGTCCTGCAGCATCGCAAATAAGGTCATGCAGCGCTTCGTCGAGTTCGTAGAACTGTTCAAAATCCTGCTTATCGGCGGCCTTTCGCTGACGTTCCAGATTCTGCCGAAAACGAGCGATGGTCTCAGGGGTTGCGCGTTCCGCAGTGCGGCGAATCGCGGCTGTCTCGAGCGCGACGCGGACGAATTGCGCCGTTTCGATCTTATCGAGCCAAAGCCGCGCAACGAAGGTTCCTGTCTGCGGGTAAATCTCAACAAGGCCCTCATCCGCGAGCCGGTTTATTGCATCGCTGACCGGGGTGCGGGAAACACCTAACTGCGCCGCAACAAGCTCCTTGCGAATGGTTTCGCCTGGTGACAATTGCGACGAAATGATCGCCTGTCTCAATATTGTGTAAACTTGGTCTTTGCGCGTGACCGAGACAACTTTTTGCTCTTTGAAGTTTTTGCTCGGAGAACGAAGCTGCAAGTTCAGACCCCCATTGTTGTTCTACAAAAATCCGATGAACGCTCAAAACTAAAATATTTGACTCTGATCCAATAACATCTAACATGTTACACACCAACTTGAAAGAATGTTTTGGGAGGAGCATTTTGGAGAGCCAGTCCCCAATCGTCTCGTTACGCGGGATCAGCAAATCCTTTGCTCACGTCGTGGCCCTGCGAAGCATCGATCTTGATATCTATGCTGGCGAAATCCATGCCGTAATGGGCGAGAACGGTGCGGGCAAGTCAACACTCGTCAAGGTTTTGAGCGGTGTTCATCGTCGAAGCGGCGGGCAGATGACTGTTCGTGGACGCGATGTCGATTTTGCGACGCCCAAAGAAGCGGAGCGCAATGGCATCGCGATCATCCACCAAGAACTCAATCTTATTCCAAGCCTCAGCGTTTCAGAGAATATTTTTCTGGGACGGGAACCGCTCAAAGCCGGGTTGTTTATCGACTACAGGGAAATCGAAGCCCGAAGTGCAGAAATTCTCGCAAGGTTCGGCATTGATATCGACCCACGTGCGGATGTCGAGAATTTGCGTGTTGGAGAGCAGCAACTCGTGGAGATTGCACGCGCGCTTTCCCTGGATGCGGATGTGCTTGTGCTTGACGAGCCCACATCCGCCTTGTCGGAAGCGGAGGCACAGCGCCTAGCCAGCTTCGTTCGCGGACTGGCACGCCAAGGGGTGGCGATTGTCTATATCTCACACCGTATGAGCGAAGTTTTCGCTCTGGCGGACAAGATCACTGTGCTGCGTGACGGCAACTTTATTGCTACGCGGCGCTCGGGCGAAATCAGTGAGCGCGATGTGATCCGGATGATGGTTGGACGCGAGCTGAAAAAGCAGGAAAAGAAAGCATCAGTGACCAGCAATCCGGTCGTCTTGTCCGTCAAAAATCTCGGCCTTCAGAGACCGAACTCGCGCGGCCGGATTCACGGTRTGGTCGATGACGTGAGTTTCGACGTTCATGCCGGTGAAATACTGGGCATCGGCGGTCTCCTCGGTTCTGGCCGGACCGAAGTTCTGGAACTCATATTCGGTTCTGCAATTGGCAAGCGCTCAGGTTCGATTCAACGTGCTGGGGCGAGTTCTGATGCTCAGTCCCTCACACCCGGAGGGTCGGTGGCCAGGGG
>NZ_JBFUMG010000066.1:0-14477 GCF_054049495.1 Phyllobacterium sp. P5_D12
AGACAAAGCTGCGCGACGTTCCTGGAAGTGACGCCGTCATCCCCCTCATCGTGAACTGTCCCCTCCTGCAGGAAATCTTGCAGATGCACGCGTGATGGCGGCCCATTTGCACGGCCGCCTCCGGTTGGTCCGCGAATCAACACAGCCCGCGGCCCCGTTACTGCATGCTCCAACCGTGACTGACCACGATTGATTGTCCCGTTAGTGCGTTTGAACGGAAAGCGGCCAGAAAAAGGGTGGTCTGCGCCACGTCCTCGACCGTGGTGAACTCGCCGTCAACCGTCTCCTTCAGCATAACGTTCCTAATAACATCCTCCTCGGATATCCCGAGTTCCTTGGCCTGCTCCGGAATCTGCTTGTCGACGAKCGGCGTGCGGACAAAGCCCGGGCAAATCACGTTGGCGCGAACCCCGTGTGCATCGCCCTCCTTGGCGACGACCTTGGCCAGTCCCATGATGCCATGCTTTGCCGTGACATAGGGTCCCTTCAACATCGATGCCTCCTTGGAATGCACCGAGCCCATATAGATGATGCTCCCGCCATGGCCGTGCTTGTACATCTCGCGCAAACAGGCCCGCGTCGTGAGAAAAGCCCCATCCAGATGAACGGCGAGAAGCTGTTTCCATCGATCGAACTCGAACTCGTGGAGCGGGGCCACGGTCTGGATGCCGGCGTTCGAAACTAGAATGTCGATCTTGCCGAAGGCGGCCACGGTCCGGGCGATGCAGGCTTCGACCTCGGCTTCGTTGGTTACATCGACGGCAATCCCAATCGCGTGTTCATGTCCGCCGAGATCGTTGGCCACTGCGTTCGCGCGCTCCTGGTCTTGGTCAGCGATTGTCACACGAGCGCCTTCGCGCACGAAGAGTGCCGCAATTTCCATGCCGATGCCGCTCGCTGCTCCGGTGACAATGGCAACTTTGTTTTCAAGAAGCATAATTATTCTCCTGTGTTGCGGGGGTTTAGCGCAGATAATCGTGGACGACCTTGCCGAGACTGAGGGTCAGGTCGGCGATGAAATGTATTGTCGAGACCACCTCAAGAACCGGCAGGTCGGCAACGGGTGCCAACGCATGTGCGTGGAGATCGAGCGCGCCCGGCCCCGTCCATGCACCGCGGAGTTCGATATCTTCGAGATGGTATTCAACCAGTTCGCAAATACGCGGACTGCCGTCGACATGTGGAATGATCTTGAGCAGGAAGTTGGGCTCGGCGAGCGAGGCGAGCACCGCCGCCGCATCAGCGCGTCTGTGCTTGTAACCCATGGTGCCGGTGGCTACGCGCACGGGCCCATAGTCGAGGGTGCCCACAAGTGTGTCGGTCTCGGCGCGAAGCGTTGGTTGCGCAAACTTTTTCGGAAAGCCCCAAAGCTCCCGCCCGGCGGCAATCGGCGATTCGTCGTTGAGGAACATGCTATGGGTGTAGCTGCCTTGTTTTCCCCGGTATGAGACGGGGATCACCTGGCCGCTTTCGGTATAGTCGCCAAATCCGCTCGAATCCGGCATACGGATAAATTCATACTTGACGAGCGGTTCGATCACTTCGAGGGGTTCTGGTACGATCTCGCGCAATCGCTCGGGGTCAGTGCGATAGGTGATGACGAGATATTCGCGCTGACAGAACCGATAGGGACCTGTCGGATATGCAGGGCTGGTGAGCGGCATTGAGAACGCGCGCTCACGCACGTGGCCTTCCTTCATGATGGACTCCATGTTTCATGTATCTTGTGAACGGTGGATGGATTTATGCGCGCCCTTGCTCGGCGATATCGAAGGTGAAGACGCCGTCGGGACTACGGGGGCGCTCGAGCACCTCGGGGTGACGTAGCGTGCGGATGGTGTCGTGGTATCCCGCTTGCCAGTGATCCTCCATGCTCCGACGCGAAAACTCGTAGTCCTTCGTGTCGTCCTCGTACTTCTTTGAGTGATAACCGAGCTGCACCAGATTCCAGATCTTCGGCTCGGAAGCAGGACGCAAGATGTCAACTTCAGGGCTCGCCGCCAGTTCTGCCGGCAATTTCTCGATCAGGCGCGAAAGGGCACCGCGCAGGAATTGTATTTCGCGGAAGCGGTTCAACTCGGCCCGGGTGCGGCTCGAATACTGGATTTCCTTCTGGCGCGCCTGAATTTGTGCCATCTTGCGCGGCAGGTCGCCTTGGGCTGACCAGAGATCGACCTGGAACGCGAGTGTGTCACGGTGCGGCAGGTTATCAACCACCCAGCTGAGCGGTGTGTTGGAGACCAGTCCGCCGTCCCAGTAATGCTCGCCATCAATCTCGACCGCAGGAAAACCGGGCGGCAGAGCTCCGCTTGCCATCACATGCTCGGGACCGATCCGGTGAGTTGCGGTATCGAAGTAGACGAAGTTGCCGGTGCGCACATTGACCGCGCCGACGCTGAACCGCATAGCCCCGCTATTGATGCGGTCGAAGTCAACCAGCCGCTCCAGCGTCAACTTGAGCGCTTGCGTGTCGTAATAACTGGTGGCTTCGGTGGAACCATGCGGCCAAAGCCAGGGTGTCAGCAGGCGAGGCATAAAAAAGCCCGGCGCGCCCATGCACAAAGCCCGCGCTGCGCTCCATTGGTTAGACAAGGCGCGGACGACATCACCCTTCGACGGGTCAAATTGCGCCAATAACGTCGCGATATCACCGTTGCCGTCGGCCGGAGAGCTGGGCGGAGACTGCCAATATGGATCGGTTGACGTGACAAGCTCCCAGAACTGCCGGAGCTTCGCGACCCGGTCGTCGGGCGGATTGCCGGCTATGAGGGCAGCGTTGATCGCGCCGATGGAAATCCCGGCGGTCCAGTTGGGATGAAGACCGGCCTCGGCCAGGCCTTGATAGACGCCTGCCTGATATGCGCCGAGCGCACCGCCGCCCTGCAGCAAGAGCGCAATGCGTTCGAAGGAATGCCGTCCGCTCCGCTCAGGATGCTTCGATACTGGATTGCGATCCGTGAGAACATGTTCGTTCATGATGAATTCCTCTCGCCGTCTTCTGATGCGACGGCAACTGGATGACTCTTGATAAAGACTGTTGTCGGCCGAAGGCGTTCGCGTCAGACCATGGACCGTTGCAAGCTCGCCAGGTCTGCAGCGCAGACAAGACTGAATTCCAGGAGGGGATCGGGATCCAGACTCTTGGTCAGCGCTTCCGTGGCGAGTTGCCGAAGTTCCACTCGCGGCTTCAGGGATATCTCGAGGATGGCCCTGAGGGCGGCCTCCGCTGCGCCGATGACATCGGATGAAGCAAAGAACCGCATTCGGTTGATAAGCCCGATCAGGTGTTGTTCGTCACCGCTGAGCTCGATGTCGTCTCGCGTGTAAGCGCGCAGCAACAGGTTCGACGCGTACATCACGAAGTCGACGTAGACCCTCTCCCGCTTTGTGATTTCTTCTGCGACACGCTGCAGGCGATACTGCCCGCGATGGGTGTAAATGGCCGCGATCAGCGATGCCCCGGCACCAAGGAGGGCTCCCAGCAGCGCGAAGACAGGACTGAGAAAGGCTGGATCAATGTTCATAATCAGCTCCAGGATGTTCCACTTCAATACGAGACCTGACCGTCAACGAGCTGGCCAGTTGATGGAGAAAGTTCGCGTTTCAACACATCGCGAGCCTCGCCGCTGATGACCGAGACCGGAGCGGCAACGGCCACGCGCGCCGCCGAACCGGCAAAATTGGCGGCTGCCACCCCCGCGCGATCCGCGAATGACGCCTCTCGTCCCGACAGCGATTGCCCGGCCAGCCGTCTCCCAAGCAGGCGCACGATCTCAGGACTGTCGGCAAAGGCATTGTGGCCGAGCGGATCGTTCGAGCCGATGGCGCTCGTGTCGATGACCGAAACGCCAAGTTCTTCAAGCACAGAGGCATAAGGTTTGAGATCTGCGCCACCGACACGGTCGACGCCGCCCGAGAGCCAGCCGGAGACCTCCAGAGCCTTGTCGTGTGTCGACGTCAGGATCGCAAAATGCGGCCGCTTTGGCCCCATTTCGATGAACTGACGGCGGAATACGTCGATGTCGATGTCCGGGGATGCAAGAATGACATTCCTGATCTTGGCTGGGATAGACTTTTCGCGCATGGCAACACCGCGCAGTGCCTCGGCGGCGAGCCAGGTCCCCATCGAATGCGCGAGAATGGTCACGTCATCGACATCGGGGCTTCGGGTGGCCTGAAGGATCAGATCCTCCAGGGCACGGCGCGAGTAGTTGGCGCTTTCCTTGTCGTAGAGGTAGTCAAAAACCCGCGCACGCGATGGCCAGGCGAAGAGAATCGGTGCCGCATCGGTGCCCGAGTCGTGTGCGATCTGGGCGAAGCGAAAGACCGCGTCGGCATAGGTGTTGTTGAAACCATGGACAAAGATGAGCACCTGCCGCTTTGCGTTCCGGTTCTTGCGAAACCACGTGAAAGCCTGCCCTTCCGTCGCAACCTTGCTAGCTTCAAGGACTGCAAACTCCTTTTGCGGATTCGGCGGTACGCGTGAGGGCCATTGCACCTTGCCGATCTTGCGGTTCCGATCCGGAGGAATGGAGACGGAGACGTTGTTGAGCGAGATCGCCGTTCCGCGCTCGCCCGAATAGAGCCGACCGGGATCGTCCGATGACTTGCGGGTCGTCGCTACCAGCATGTTCACCCGGCTGGCGTCGCTAGCGGCCACGGCCACCTGAGGCTGAAGGACGTTTTCCACCCGGGTCGCGCAGCCGGTCATGGCGAGGGACAGGAGCACCGCCACCGGGAGCAGCTGGGGGGCGCATCTTCGAAAGGGGTTGGAAGACATTTTGGCGTCCATCTCAGTGCTCCCCTATCTCACGCGGTATCCGGAACCAGGCAACGTAGAGTGCCGGCAGGAAGAGAAGCGTCAGTGCCGTTCCCACGACGATGCCGCCCATCATGGCGTAGGCCATCGGTCCCCAGAAGATCTCGTGCGAGATGGGGATCAGCGCCAAGGTGGCCGCAGCGGCGGTCAGCATGATCGGCCGCATGCGATGTTCGGTCGCCTCGACGACCGCCCTCCATGGCGACATTCCCTCCCCGCGCAATTCCTCGATCTGCACGATCAGGATCACCGAGTTGCGGATGAGGATGCCGACAAGCGCGAGCACGCCAAGGAGGGCGACGAAGCCGAGCGGAGCATGGCTCAGATAAAGGGCCGCGACGACGCCGATGAGGGCCAACGGGGCAACCGAGAACACCAAAAACAGCCTGTGGAAGCTTTGAAGCTGCACCATCAGCAGTGTTGCCATGACGAGGAGCATGGCCGGGATCACGCTCGCGATCGGACCCTGCGATTTGGCGCTTTCCTCGACCGCTCCGGCGACTTCGACGTGATAGCCTGCCGGCAACGTCTTTTCGAATGCCGCAATCTTGTCGGCGAGCGCTTTGACAATGGTTGCCGGCTGCGTCGCATCGCTGATCCCGGCCTTGACCGTGATGGTCGGGAGCCTGTCGCGCCGCCAGACCGTCGGCTGTTCGAGCTCGTAGCGGAACGTTGCGACCGACGACAACGGCACCGACTGGCCGCTGCTGGCTTGCAGCTGCAGGTCGAGCAGCGTGTCAATCGAGCCGCGCTCCTTTTCCGCGGCGCGGCCGACGACATCGACGAGATAGATGTCGTCGCGGACCTGCGTTACCGAGTCACCTTGAACGACGGTGTTGAGCGCCATGGCGATGTCCTGGGACGAGACGCCAAGCTGGCGCGCCTTGTCCTGCATCACGTCGATCTTCACAACGCGCGCCGGTTCATTCCAGTCAAAGGCAAGGTTCTTGAGGGAAGGATTAGTGCCTACGACAGTTCCCAGTTTTTGTGCCAGATCGCGCACCGTCTGAAGATCCTCGCCGGACACGCGGTACTGAATCGGCTTGCCGACCGGAGGTCCTATTTCGAGGAGCTTCACATAGGCGTCAGTTCCGGGAAAGGTCTTCTGAAGGTAAGCTTCGACGTCCTTCTTCAGATTGTCGCGTACATCGAGCCCTTTGGTGACGATGACGGTCTGCCCGAAGGCAACGTCGGCCGGCTGGACGTCGAAGGAAAGAACGAAGCGCGGCGCGCCCCGTCCGACATACGTCGACCAATGCTCGACCGCAGGGTTGCCGGCCAGCACCTCACGCTCGAATTGACCCATCTGACGGCTCGTTTCGGCAATCGAACTGTTCTGCGGCAGGTTCCAGTCAATGATGAGTTCCGGACGGTCGGAACTCGGAAAGAACTGCTGCTGCACCATGGACAGGCCGACGACTGATCCGGCGAAGAGGAGAACAGTGGCAATGATCGTCATCCAGCGCCAGCGCAGGCAGAATTGCAGCAAGTGCGAAAACGCCTTCGCGGACCGGCCCTTGTGATCTGCATGCTTCTTCATCGACTTGGGCAGCAGGGTCACGCCGATGAGGGGCGTGAACACTACGGCAACGATCCAGGATACGATGAGTGATACGGCGATGACGACGAAGAGGGTGAAGGTGAACTCACCGGCGCTGCTCTTGTTGAACGCGACCGGGATGAAGCCCGCGACGGTCACGAGCGTGCCGGTGAGCATCGGGAAGGCCGTGGACGTGTAGACACAGGTGGCCGCCTTGGTGAGACTGTCACCCAATTCCAGCCGGGCCACCATCATCTCGACCGCGATCATGGCGTCGTCAACGAGAAGGCCGAGCGCGATGATGAGCGCTCCGAGAGAAATGCGCTGCAGCGAAATACCAAAATAGAGCATCACCAAGAAGGTGATGGCCAACACGAGCGGAATCGCGATCGCCACGACAAGCCCGGCACGGAACCCGAGACTGATGAAACTGATCGCAAGCACGATGGCGACCGCCTCGAACAGGGCTTTCGTGAAGCCTCCGACTGCCTCGTGAACCACAGCCGGCTGATCGGAGACCTGTTCGACCGAAACGCCGACGGGAAGATCCTGAACGATCCTGGTGATGGTCTTCTCTAGTGCTTCGCCGAAGGCCAAAAGGTTGCCGCCTGTCTTCATGCCAATTGCAAGCCCGATTGCCGGCTTCCCGTTGAAGCGGAAGATCGAGCTTGGCGGATCGACATAGCCGCGACTGATGCTGGCGACGTCCATCAGCGCAAAGAAGCGGTCATTTACCCTCAGATTGATGCCGCGCAAGGTGTCTTCGGAAAGAAAGCGACCGCCGACGCGCAAGGCGATGCGCTCCGGACCGGCCTCAACGAAACCGGACTGCGTCACGGCGTTTTGCGCCTGTAGTGCCGAGATGATCGCTGCACGGTCGAGGCCGAGGGCAGCGATCTTGCGGGTCGAGAACTCGAGATAAATGACCTCGTCCTGCGCTCCGACGATGTCGACCTTGCCCACATCCGGCAGTTTGAGGACCTGGCTTCGGGCGTTCTCGGCGAAATCGCGCAACTCCCGCTGACTCAGCCCGTCGCCGCTAAAGGCAAAGATGTTGCCGTAGACGTCACCGAACTGATCATCGAAGAACGGACCGGCCACCCCTTGGGGGAACTCGTGCCTGATATCGTCAATCAGGTTGCGCACCCGCGACCACGTGGGCTTGACGTCCTGCGCGTTGGTCTTCGGCAGCAGATCGACGAAGACGATCGTCTGACCGGCGGTTGTGATGCTGCGGGTATGCTCGAGATTGTCGAGCTCCTGCAGCTTCTTTTCGATGCGGTCGGTGACCTGCTGCGTCACTTCCTGGGCAGACGCCCCGGGCCACTGGGCCTGGATCACCATCGTCTTGATTGTGAAGGACGGGTCTTCCTCGCGGCCGAGGGCCATGTAGGCATACGCGCCGGCCACTGCGAAGATGATCATGAAATACCAGACGAGCGAGCGGTGCTTGAGCGCCCAGTCTGAAAGGTTGAACTTGTTCACGGGCGCTGCTCCTGTTGTGTTCTCACGGCCTGTCCCTCGGCCAGCTGGTTGACGCCTGCGACGACCACTTCTTCTCCGTCCTTGAGACCGGAAAGGACCTGGACGGAGCGGACGCTGGTCGGGGAGATGTCGAGCCGTACGGATCTCAGTGAAACGGTGTGGGATGCCGAGTCGACCACCCAGACATGGTCAGCGCCATCCCTCTTGAGGACCGCCGTTGCAGGCAGCGCGACGGGCAGCCCCTGGTGCGCCATTGGCGGCGTGGCGGTGACCACCGATCCAAGCCGGAAAACGTCCGGTGCCTCGTCGATGGCGATTTTCAGCCTGTGGGTGCGGGTGCCGGCATCGGCCTGCGGACCGATCTCGCGCAGGATGCCTGAGGTCCGCAGCGTGTCATCGAGCTGAAGGGCGATGTCGAACCGGTCGCCGACGCGTACCGACCGGAGGTACTCTTCCGGAACGTCGACGATCACGTCACGCTGATCAAGGCGAGCGAGTGTTAGGACGGGCTGACCGGCGGTCGCCGTCTGTCCGACTTCCACGGACGTGGCCGCGACAACACCATCGAACTCGGCCTTCAGCTTGGCATAGCCAAGCTGCTCGCGCGCCTTATCGAGGCTGGCATTTGCCTTTGCCACGTTCGCCTGGGCCGATTTCAACTCCTGCTCGGCAAGATCGAGATCCGCGGCGCTCGCGGCGCTCGTCGCGGCCAGCCTCTGCTTGCGCTCCTGCGTCAACAGGGCGTTTCCACGCTGCGCTTCAGCGCTGCGCAGATCGGCTTCGGCGCTGCGGACGGCGAGTTCGAGAGCGAGCGGATCAATCTCAGCCACGATGTCGCCCGCATGCGCGAGGTCGCCCACGCTCGCTTTACGCGATACGACGCGCCCCAACGTGCGGAACGCAAGATCGGTTTGCACACCCGCCTGGACGACGCCAGGAAAGCGCACTGTCTGCGCCTGCGCGGCACTGGCGGCTACGGACTTGACGGGGCGTGGCTGGGTCAGCTCGCCAGAGCCGGCGTCCTGATCGCAGCCGGCAAGAAGTGCGACTGCCGCAAGGACTGAAAGCGAGTAATGAAAACGGTAACGGGCCATCTTATTTATCCTCCCAGGCAACGGTTTGGCCTTCCTTGAGAAACTTTCCTCCCTCGGTGACGATCAGGTCCTGCGGTGCGATACCGCCGGACGCGATCACGTCGCGGTCGCGATACCTTGCGACTGCGATCTTCCGAAGGGAGACAGAGTTGCTGCCCGGGGCGACAAGCCACACCGCGGGCTCGCCTTTGGCGGAGGCAATAGCGCTCGCAGGCAAAACGATCCCCTGGCGCGGCGGGGAGCGAAATTCACCGACCACAGGCGTGCCGAGCGGCCATTGCGCATCTTCGGGGAGTGCCACCTTGATACGGATGGTTCCGGTTCTCGTGTCGATGAAGGGAGAGACCTCCCTGACCGTCGCCCGCGTTTCGGGAGCGCGATCCGCCACCGGCGCAACATCGACACCGGGTAACGGTTGACCTTCGAGGAAAAAGGCCTCGAAGACATTGAAAACGGCGTCCCGGGGCCCGTTATGGGCGAGTGTGAAGGCGGGCTGCGCCGCCGACACCACCCTACCGACCTCGATGTCCCGCGCGGTTATGATCCCGTCGGCGTCGGCTTTCAGTTTCGTGTAGGAGAGAGCGTCCTCCGCCGTTCCCAGCGCCACTTCGGCAGCCTCGAGTGAGGCTTGCGCCGTTCGCAGATCCTTATCCGCTTCATCAAAGGTCGCTTGAGAGATGGACCGCGAGCGCAGCAGCGCCTTATACCGCTCGAACGTCAGCGTCTTCTGTTTGGCAATCGCCTGTGCCGACTGCAGCCCTGCCCGGGCGACTTCCACATCGGCACGCTGTTCGCTGTCATCGAGCCGGGCGAGGATGTCACCGGCGTGCACGGGCGAACTGACGTCGACAAAGCGCTCAATCACCCTGCCGCTTACCCGGAGCGACAGGTTAGATTGTATCCGCGCCTTCACCTCGCCGGTGATCTCCGCTCTCGGCTGATATTCGGCGGACGACGCGCGAATCGCCTGAACATGCTGTTGCGGAGGCGGGACTGCCGCTTTTTCGTCGCATGCGGCGAGATGGGCGCAGGCAAGGCCGATTCCCATCAATCGAAGGGGCTGCATTTTTATGCTCCATTGCGGTTTAAACCAACGAGGTGTGAGCCAGAGCCCTAGCCGGTGGCTGATATTCATTAGGTGACTATTAAGTCATTTCGAACTTCTAGTCAATATGACATACGCGCATGGGTGCTATGCAAAAGGATGAAAAAACGAAACCCCCAGCTTCGCACTGGACATTTCGGTCAATATGACTTATTTGTGATGAGAATTTGAGGAATCGCGCAATGGCAAACGTTAACCTGGCCCGCCGGGCTGAAATTGGACGCGAAAAGCGCTTGAGGACCCGTGCGCAGCTTGTTGAAGCCGCCAATGCGCTGTTTGCCAAGCGGGCCGTGGAATCCGTCACCGTGGATGACGTCGTTCAGGAGGCTGGCGTCGCGAAGGGAACGTTCTACACTCATTTTGATAGCCTGGAAGCATTGACCGGGGCGGTCGCGGAGGAATTGGTCCAGTCGTTCGATGAACTGCTGCAGCCGGGCCGGACCGCCATTACCGATCCTGCGCTGCGCATTGCCTTCGGCTGCAAAGCATTCATCGACAAGGCCCTCAATGACTCCCGATGGGCCGCGGTCGCCGCAAGAATGACAGCCGCCAATCCGCAAAGCGGCGAGAACATCCGCCGCCGTATCCTCGAGGACCTCCAACACTTATCGGAGGAACCGCCGTCCACGGAGCTGAAACTCGAGATTGTCGTCGGGATTATGGTCCACATGTTGCGCGTGCTCGGTGAAGGCAGGCTGTCCTCGTTCGACCCTGACGCTGTCGTCCGTGCCATCTTGCGGGCGATCGGCCTCAGTCCCCAACAGGCGCGATCGGTGCTCAAACGCCTGCCAGCTGCTGGCATGTAGAGGTCTTGGTCTGCAAGGATAGACAGGCCGGACAAAGTGCCATTATGTCGATACGGAGAAGCCGTCAGGCGGAGCGCTCCCGAGTGCCCGAAGCGCCGCCTCGAGAGCCTTGCAAGTCAAATCAGGCGTTGGGGCTCGCTCGAAAGTGCCTCGTGTCACCTGCAGCCAAATTCCCACGAAGATGTCAGTGGCGAGTTCCGGGTCCAGCACGGCCATCTGCCCTTGTCTTATCGCTTCGGCGATATCGGCCGTAAGCTTTTTGCGAACTCCGCGGCCGAACTGGTTCGGCTTTTGCGAGGTTTGAACTACCAGCCGCGCCCAGGCAGTATCCGAAACCGCCTTTTCCAGCGATTCCGCAAATGCAAAGGACAGGCGCGCGACCGGATTGCTTAACCCGCCATGCAGAGGTGTCAGCACCTCGTCAAAGCTCCGTTCCAGCTGCACATTCACTGCCGCTATCAACTCCTCAACGTTGCCGAAGTGATAGTAAAACGTCCCCTTGGCGAGGCCCGCCGCCTCTGCCACGGCATCCAAGGTCAGCGCCGCCCCCTCCGCAAGCAGCGTCGCTCCCGCCTTGACGATTTGGGCGCGTGTCCTCTCCCGCCGGTCGCGTCCGATTTTTGCCCGCCGTGCCAGATCAATCTTCGCCATGAGCCATCCTCTATCAAATTCATATTGACCTTTTAGTCGAAATGACGTAAAATTGCAATTCAGATAACGGGCGACTGTCCCGTTGTTATGAAATCCTGTTGCTACACACGTGTGAGGTCATTGATGCCATCCCTTCTTCATCTCGATTCCAGCATACTCGGGGAAAACTCGGTGAGCCGGGGGCTTTCGGCGGCGGTGGTCGCACGGCTCCAGTCTCTCGATCCGATGACTGAAGTGGTCTATCGCGACCTTGCGGCCCAACCGATCCCGCACCTGTCGGGCAAATACGTGGGCGTGGTCCGGGCGGGTTTGGACGTCGGCCAGGATGCCGCATTAAAGGCGGACCTTGCGCTTGGGGCAAACGTTCTGGAAGAGTTTTTGGCCGCCGACACCGTCGTTCTCGGCGTCGCGCAGTACAACTTCAGCGTGCCCAGCCAGCTAAAGGCGTGGATCGATCGTATCGCGGTCCCCGGCAAGACCTTCCGTTACACGGAAAAGGGACCCGTAGGCCTGCTTGGCACCAAACGCGTCATTATAGCGCTCGCACGCGGCGGCTTTTACGGACCGGGCTCCCCCGCCGAGAGTTTCGAGCACACGCTGAGTTATTTGAAGAGCGTGTTCGCCTTCGTCGGAATCGTTGATCCTGAAGTTATCACTGCCGACGGCGTCAATATCAGCGCCCAGCAGCGCGAGGTACGGGTCGACCCTTATTTTTATTGGAGTTTTGACGGTCCATTAGAAAAGCCAGTATGTCGCCATTACAAGCTTCCCTAAGCTCTTCCAGTGTGAATCCTTCGGCTAACGCGTGGGTCTTCAAGTCATCAGCTTCCTGGACCATCTGAACCTTATCTTCTTCATGCGCTCGCGATGTGATGTTTGCGTCGACCCACGCTTGGATACACTTGCTGATATCTGGCATTCTTCCTCCTTTGGCCCGACTGCTACATCGTGGATCTGTGGATGTCGTCCACACCTCGAGCGAAGACGATCTGATTGCCATCCGGATCTTTGATGATCGCGGTTTTGACCGCATCGCCATCGGCACCACTGGTCGAGACGATTTCGATGCCTTTGGCCTTCAAGTCTTCGATACGGTCATCGACACTGGTCTCCACCAGCGTGACAAACGACCCGCCAGCTCCGCGCTTGACTTCAAAGACCTGAAGCCATCCGCCTTTTTCGAATTCCCATTCGAGCAGGCCGTTCATGGGCCGCATATCAGGCGGGCGGCCGAACAACCGCTCATACCATGGACCGGAGTCGCTTAAATCCTTGACGGCAACACCAGCCAGTACATTGATGACTTCCATACCAGTTCTCCGAAGCACCGCGATCCAAATATGTGTTGGTACCCACACAACTCCGGAGCACCATCATCGTTCCTTTAGTCAGCTGCCAGGGCATTGCCAGTAGACACGCAGAGCTAAGCTATCCAGGGAGCGCCTCCAGCCGGATTTCGGCCAAACTCCTGAATTCTCCGTCCGGGTATTTTTCGAGGTAGGCTTCGAACATTGCCCGGAGCTCAGTGTCCTTGATCGAATCCCAGAATTCGAGCTCAACTGTGCGATCTTCCGATGAAGGTTGTTCGGACGTCGGCGGGTTAGCCAGGCGGGCCTGAGCCAAAGCTGCAAAGTCTCCTTCCGGAAACTGCGCCAGATAGGCCTGATACTCTAACGGATCGTTGCTTGTATCTACCGATTGCCAGAATGCGAGCTCTACGGCATCGGCATCAGTCGCCGCAGGCGGTGCGCTGGCATCTACCAAGTGAACACCCTCTGTCGACGCAGCGGGCTTGGCAGGGACCAGCTCCGTTGTTCCATTTGGGTCGAAACAGACACGGAAGGCACGCACCGGACGCACTATGTTCTTGACGCGGTGTTCGCCGAGGTCCTCGAACTCACAATCCACTCGATCGCGCAGGTGATCGCGCACGCCCCGTGTCACGCAGATGCCACCCGGCTCGGCGATTTCCTCCAGGCGCGCGGCGACATTGACGCCATCGCCGAAGATGGTGCCGTCCTTGACCATGACATCGCCGACATTGATCCCAATGCGCCACGACATTCTGCTCTTGGCCGTCAGGATGGCATTAGCCTTTGCCAAAGCCTGCTGCATGGAAACGGCGCAATGGACCGCATCAACAACGCTTGCGAACTCGGCCAATACGCTATCGCCGGCTGTGCCGGAGATTTCCCCGCGACCCGTCGCAATTAATGCATCGATGACATTGCGATGGGCTGACAACGTCGCAAGAGTTCGCTCCTCATCATCGTGCATCAGGCGCGAGTATCCTTCGACGTCTGCAGCCATGATGGCCACCAGCTTGCGCTCAAGAGGAGGGGCTTCGACCGTGGGCATTTTTGCTTATGCGCTCCTTGGTTTTATTACTCATGTCACGGCCTAGGCCGAATAGTGGCTTTCAATCGTAAACACGCCAGCACGCCAATATATTCATGATGCCGGCCGATGTGATTAACACTGCAAGGGGATATTGGTTTTCGCCCTGCGATTAGGGTTGTGACAGATTGGACAATAATCATCGTTCGAAATAGCGGAGATTGAAGGTGGAGATTGATTTAGGCGAAGTGCTCGATCCGTTTCGCAGGCACGTCATCCACATCAAGGATGCACTTTCTCACGCCCGTTATCGCTACGATGGGCTCGATCTGATATTGGAGTCGGGTCTCGGACTGCAAGGTCCGAGGTGCCTCACAGGAAATATTCGCCGTCGCGGATAAGAAGTTGATGATATGCTGGACGAATTCTATCGACAGCTCTCTGACGTCGATCGGATGCGCGACCAGGACCGGCTGGAACGGCGGAGGTAGTTTCCCCTTCCAGTCGACGGGGTTTGCAAAAGGCGGAGGCCGAGGTAGAGCTACACCACGTAGGCTAACAGGAGGGGCAGCGCCATGGAAACCATCGCAATCGACAATCGCAATGAGTTCGCGCTTTGGGCAATCGAACGGGCCCACGC
>NZ_JBFUMG010000067.1:0-14302 GCF_054049495.1 Phyllobacterium sp. P5_D12
GCAACTATCCTGACCGAGGCCGTAAAGGAGGCGGTGTCGCTCGATCATCCAGACCATAAGGATCTGGCGTTTCTCTACGGATCGATCCTGACAGATGGGGCGGACGACTGGAATGAAGGCCCGACGAAGAATGTCTGCATCTTCGCCGACGCGCAGCTTGACCGCTCCCCGACGGGTTCGGGGGTGACCGCGCGGCTCGCTGCGATGTTTGCCAAGGGGCAAATTCGCGAAGGGAATGCGCGGATATTCGAAAGTATTGTAGGCTCACGCTTTGCGGGCTTCGTTGCCTCGACCACCAAGGCGGGCGACTTCGACGCCATTACCGCACGCGTTTCCGGCCACGCTTACTACAGCGGCAAAGCCGAGTTCATCGTCGAGAACGATGATCCGCTCGGCCAGGGCTTTTTGGTTCTCTAGCGCATTCGCTTTGTTTTCGTGGGCCCCAAACACTCGCTCGAAAATATATTAAACCAAATGGTTGACTATCGAATATTTCGATGTTATTAAACCATATGGTTGAATTTCAGACACCTCACCTCGACGCCGTTTTCCATGCTCTCTCCGATCCAACACGGAGAGCCATTCTGCACCGGCTGACCGAGGGCGAACGTACCGTCAGCGAGCTTGCGACGCCCTTCAATATGTCGCTCGCCGGTGCATCGAAACACATCAAGGTGCTGGAAGGAGCCGGATTGGTGCGCCGCCATGTCCAAGGCCGGACGCATTATTGCCAGCTTGAGGCGGCCCGCCTTGCGGAAGCGCAAGAATGGCTACGTACCTATGAGCGGTTCTGGACAACGCGTCTCGACGATCTCGAGGCAATCCTGCGCGAGGAAGATCGCGCCTTGGCTCGATCAAGTGAACAGTCGACGTCGAGCCCTGCCAAATCTGATAAAACGTCAAGGAGCACGAAATGAACGAGCATGTCGGAAATGATCGTCTCGGTGTTGTGACAGCACCTCGTACGATTCGCATCGAACGCATCCTTCCCGGCCCAGTCGAACGGGTCTGGGCCTATCTCACTGAATCGGACAAGCGCAAGAAATGGCTGGCCGAGGGGCCCATGGCCAATTATGTCGGCGGCGATGTTGAACTGACCTTTTACCACTCGCAGTTGTCAAACGAGCCCACCCCGGCCGACTACCAGAAATATGAGGGTCACACGAACAAAGGCAAAGTCACTCGTTATGAGCCGCCGTCATTCCTCAGCTTTACCTGGCCGGAATCCACAGGCGAACCTTCCGAAGTAACATTCGAACTTACGGCCTCGGGATCGGATACATTGCTCCGCGTCACGCACACACGACTTGGCAGCAACGACTCCATGGTGAGCGTTGCCAGCGGCTGGCACACACATCTGGGTGTCCTCATCGATCACCTCAGCGGCGAACAGACCAGCGGTTTCTGGGACAAGTTCACCCGGCTCGAGAAGGAATATAAGCACATCATCGCAGGCTGATTGCGAAGATATCGCCTACATAACATTATTGGCCGGCATCGTCTGCCGGCCTTCAACTACAGTCGAAATCGCCTCTCGAACATCCAGACCGGCTCCTCCGTATAGGTCGTTTCGGCAATCTTGCGGAAACCGTTCTTTTCAGCGATCCGCTGCGATGCAGCGTTTTCCGGAGATATGATGCAGACCGCCCGATCGTGCTTGAAGAAAGCATCACCCCAGGCGACCACCTTGGCAAGGGCTTCACTTCCGAAGCCTTTGCCGTGGATTTCCGGCGCGAGAACCCAGCCCATCTCCGGCGTATCGCCAATGCGCGGTTCCATATCGCGCTCGAAATTGCCAAAGCCGAGCTCTCCAACGAAACGTCCGCTTGCCTTCTCTTGCATCGCCCAGAAACCGTAGCCAATGAGCTGCCACATACCGGCATAACGCAAGAGCCTTGCCCAGGATTGCTCCCGCGTGGAGGGCTTGCCCGAGATGTATTTATACACCGAAGGATGCGCCCACATTGCATGGAGCGCCTCAAAATCCTCGCGCTTGTGAGGACGCAGGATGAGATGTTTGGTTTCAAGTGCTGGAATCACGATCTGGTCTCCTGATCCACACTTAAACTTCCACCGTCTGCAATGCAGCTGCTATTTTCGCTGCCAGGCGCTCCGCGACCTCTTCCTTGTTCATATCCGGCCACTCTTCGACCCCTGAACGGGTGACGATCCGCACCGCATTGCGGTCGCCGCCCATGACACCGGTCGCGTGGCTGACATCGTTGGCGACGATCCAGTCCGCCCCCTTCTTGTCGAGCTTCCGCTTGGCATTGGCAAGCAGGTCCTGTGTCTCGGCAGCAAAGCCGACGACTAGGCGCGGACGCGATTTGCTGTGACCCACCCCGGCAAGAATGTCCGGATTTTCGATCATCTGTAGCGCCGGAGCTTTTTCACCCGGCCTCTTCTTGATCTTTTCGCCCGCTTCGTTCGCGGTGCGCCAATCCGCAACAGCAGCGACCATGATGGCGGCATCGGCAGGCAAAAGTTGCTCTACAGCGTCGCGCATTTCACGTGCCGTTGAGACGTGGATCACCGCAACATCTTCCGGATCCGGGATCGTGACGGGACCAGAGACCAGACGTACGGTTGCGCCGAGCCTGGCAAGGGCCGCGGCAATGGCGTGGCCCTGCTTTCCGGACGAGCGATTGGCTATATAGCGAACCGGATCGATGGGCTCGTGGGTCGGCCCCGAGGTCATGACAATGGTTTTGCCCGCCAGCGGTTTCGGACTGCGGTCCAACAGCTTTTCAATGGCAGCGACGATCTCAAGCGGTTCCGCCATGCGGCCATCTCCGCTTTCGCCAGTCTCCGCCATTTCGCCCTTGTTCGGGCCGACAAAACGGATGCCGTCCTTTTCAAGCATCGCGCGATTGCGCTTCGTTGCCGCATGGTCCCACATTCTCGGGTTCATGGCCGGCGCTATCAGCACGCGTTTATCGGTCGCCAGGAGGATCGCCGAGGCCAAATCATTAGCAAGGCCAGTCGCCATCTTTGCCATCAGGTCAGCTGTTGCCGGCGCGACGACGATCAAATCGGCTTCACGGGACAGGCGGATATGGCCGACATCATGCTCGTCTTCGCGCGAGAAGAGTTCCGTGAAAACCTTGTCAGCTGCGAGCGCACCCACGGCCAGTGGCGTTACGAATTCTTCTGCCGCCTTGGTGAGTACCGGACGCACCTGTGCGCCACGCTCGCGCAAACGCCGGATAAGATCGAGGCATTTATAGGCTGAGATTCCCGCACCGATGATCAAAAGGATTCGGCGGCAGGATAAAGAACCCGAGGCGTGTATCGTCGTCAATACTCCGGTGGTCGCTATCGGGATTGCCAGTTCCCCGAGGATAAGCCGCACTTCTTCTTCCATCGAGCGCCCATGGGCTGCGGCCCGCAAACGCAGCTTTTCCTTGATGGAATCGTCAAGATTGCGGATGGTGATACTGGCCATATGATTGCGCTTGCCTAGAAAAAGATTGCTTGCATGCAATCATTGCAATCATATAGCCGATATATACCTAGCTGAGAAGCTCGTACGTGATGATAACAAGACAAATTGCAATCACCCAGAGCGCGATACGCCCCGAGCGCGTATGGCGGGCCTCTGCCTTACCGATAGCGTGTGCCGTCTGTTCGTCGAACCGCAAACCATGTTCCGCCATCCTGTCGAGTTCCTTCGACAGCCTGTCAGCGCGCCCAACCAATTCAGGCACCTGACGGGCCAGGTGCAAGACTGCCTGAGCTCCTTCACTCGCATCGATAAGAATGCCCTGCGGCCCAAGATTGCGGCGAATCCAGCTCCCGACCACCGGTTCCGAAGCCTTCCACATGTTGAAATGCGGATCCAGCGTCCGCGATACCCCTTCGACCACAACCATGGTCTTCTGCAGCATGACAAGTTCGGGCCGCGTTTCCATGTCGAAGAGTTCCGTGACCTCGAAAAGCAGTGTGAGCAACTTTGCCATGGAGATGGTTTCAGCAGGTTGGCCATGGATCGGTTCGCCGATAGCACGAATGGCCTGTGCAAAGCTCGCCACATCGTGCCGATGCGGCACATAGCCGGCTTCGAAATGCACTTCGGCAACACGGACATAATCGCGCGTTATGAAGCCGTAGAGGATTTCGGCAAGGAAACGGCGCTCCTTCTTGCCAAGCCGGCCGGTGATGCCGAAATCCACCGCAACGATATGGCCCTCGTCGTCGACGAACAGATTGCCGGGATGCATGTCTGCATGGAAGAAGCCGTCACGCAATGTATGACGCAGGAATGACTGGATCAGCGTTTCGGCGAGCTTGATGAGGTTGTGTCCGGCTGCGCGCAAGCCCTCGATGTCCGACATTTTGACGCCATCGATCCACTCGAGGGTCAGCACATCGCGTCCTGTACGCTCCCAATCGACAGTCGGGACACGAAAACCCGGATCATCCTTGGTGTTCTCGCCGATCTCCGAGAGCGCGGCGGCCTCAAGGCGCAAGTCCATCTCGATACGGGTTGTTTGTGCCAGCGTCCGCGTAACTTCAATCGGGCGCAGGCGGCGGGTGGCAGGTACATATCGCTCCTGCCATCTTGCCACTAGAAAGAAGCTCTCGAGGTCATTGTTGAAACGCTGGCGCACACCTGGGCGCACAACCTTAACCGCAACCTTCTTGGTTTCGCCATTGCTTGCAACGAAGGCCGGGTGCACCTGCGCAATCGATGCGGCGGCAATTGGTTCGTTGAGACTTACGAAAAGGTCGGACACAGACCGTCCAAGCGAACCCTCGATGGCCTTGATCGAAGCGTCCATAGGAAAAAAATCGAGCTGATCCTGCAGAAGCGCCAGATCGTCGGCCACTTCGGTCCCGACCACATCGGGCCGCGTTGCGAGGAACTGCCCGAGCTTGACGTAGGACGGGCCAAGCTTGTTGATGGCGCGCGACATGCGCTCGGAGCGCTGCGCCGTCATGGCGCGGCGGCGGGCCAAAAGGCCGGCCACCCGGTGCCCAAAGGCGGGGAGACCACTCAGGCCCTCGGCTGGCAAAGCGGATATGACGCCTTCACGCGTCATGATCCATCCGGCCCGCATCAGGCGAAATATTGCTGCAGGACTACTCATGCTGCGATCACAGCTTCCAGCCGGAATGCAGCGCGGCAACACCACCGGTGAAATTGCGCCAGCTAACCCGTTCGAACCCGGCCTTGCGGATCATCTCGGCAAAATCGGACTGGCGCGGAAACTTGCGAATAGACTCCACCAGATATTGATAGCTGTCAGCATCGCCGGTCACGGCCTTGCCGATCTTTGGAATGGCATTGAACGACCACGCATCATAAATCTTGTCGAGAACCGGCAATTCGACCTCGGAGAATTCGAGGCAAAGAAAGCGTCCGCCGGGCTTAAGCACGCGAAAAGCCTCTGCCAACGCCCGGTCGATATGCGGCACGTTGCGGATACCGAAAGCGATCGTATAAGCGTCGAAACGCGCATCCTCGAAGGGAAGTTCTTCGGCATTGGCCTCTACAAACTCGGTATTGTCCGCAAGCCCCAGCTTTTCCGCGCGATCGCGGCCGACGCCAAGCATCGAACCATTGATATCGAGGACTGTCGCATGGGCATTGCGGTTTGACGCCTCAACGATACGAAAGGCAACGTCGCCGGTGCCGCCAGCCACATCGAGCACTTTCCAGCCGGCCGTTTTTGAGGGCGCGAGCCAGGCAATCATCGAATCCTTCCAGACACGATGCAGGCCGCCAGACATCAAATCATTCATTACGTCATAGCGTTTGGCGACGCGGTGGAAGACGTCATTGACGCGTGTCTGCTTTTCCCCATCGCTGACATCCTGAAACCCGAAGGACGTTTCCATGCCGCCGTGGGCACCGGTGCGTTGCTGGCTCATTGTGCTACCTGTTTTTCAAATCGCCAGAACCATAGAAGATTGAAACGCATAAGGCTATTGTCTCTTGCGCGGTGAAGCGCCGCGTTGATTTGTTTTGTCGGGGGGGTGACCGGGATGGTTCTGAAGGCCGAACTGCATTGCCATATCGAAGGCGCCGCCTCACCTCGTCTGGTCGAACGGAAAGCCACCAAATATGGTGCCGACGTTTCTGCATTCATCCAGGATGGCAAATTCGTCTGGCACGATTTCACCTCATTCCTGCATGCATTCGATCAGGCTTCGATGCTTTTCCGCACAGCGGAGGATTATGCGGATCTCGCGGAAGACTATCTTCTGTCGTTGAGTCGGCAAGACGCCATCTATTCGGAGTTTTTCATATCGACGGATCACGCCATTAGCGCTGGGCTCGACCCGCGCGCCTATATCGACGGGCTGGCGGAGGGGATGCGGCGGGCCAAGGCTGCGACTGGTATCGAATCCCGGATGATTGCGACAGGCCTGCGCCATAAGGGACCGGAAGCCGTCACCGCAGCGGCACAATACATCGCCGCCAATCCGCATCCCCTGATCACCGGTTTCGGCATGGCAGGCGATGAGCGCAKGCATCAGCCTGGCGATTTTGCGGCTGCATTCGATATTGCGCGCGGTGCGGGACTCGGCATCACTGTGCATGCGGGCGAGCTTGCTGGGTGGGAAAGCGTGGCTAACGCGCTATACGCTCTGAAGCCCGCGCGCATTGGCCATGGTGTTCGAGCGATTGAAAATTCCGATCTGGTTCAACGGCTCGCCGATGAGCAGGTCGTTCTGGAATGCTGTCCCGGCTCGAACATCTCGCTGGGCGTTTATCCGGATTTTCCATCGCATCCTTTTGCCGCGCTGGCCGAGGCCGATGTCCCCATAACGCTCAATGCCGACGATCCGCCCTATTTCCATACGGATCTTGCACGCGAATATGAGATCGCAGCCACATATTTCGGCTATGACGACGTGAAGTTGACGGAAGTTACCGCGACGGCGCTTAAGGCCGCTTTTGTCGATGAAGACACCCGAACTGCACTGTTGGAGCGGCTCAACCCGGACAAAACTGTGCGCGTTTCGGATGAGGTCTTTGCGGATCAGTCTCAAGCAGCTAAGAACCCGTCTTGAAACTCTCCTGCGGCGGTCATCTGACGTAGTTTTCTGCGCTTCCGGTGCTCACGTACTTAATGTACGCTGCGCTCCGGTTCTCAAAGACCACTCCATCTGACTGGCCGCGGCGACTTTCAAAACAGGCTCCAAAGTCTGCGGAATTTCTAGTAAAAGGGGTTTCCAATGGGCGTGACGATTGTTTCCCACCCGCTTGTCCAGCACAAGCTCACCATAATGCGCGACAAAGATACCTCTACCGCGGGCTTCCGGCGACTGCTCAAGGAAATATCGCTGCTCCTTTGCTATGAGGTGACGCGTGACCTGCAATTGACCAATATCCGCATCGAGACTCCTCTGACGGAAATGGATTCTCCGGTGATCGAGGGCAAGAAACTGGTCTTCGCCTCAATCCTTCGTGCGGGCAACGGCTTGCTCGAAGGCATGCTTGACCTCGTTCCCGCTGCACGGGTCGCGCATATCGGGCTTTACCGCGATCATGAAACGTTGCTGCCGGTCGAATATTATTTCAAGGCACCCGAAGATATCGTCAACCGGCTAATCATCGTGGTCGACCCGATGCTTGCAACAGCCAACTCGGCTATCGCCGCTATCCAGAAGCTGAAGGATCGCGGGGCCAGCAATATCCGTTTCCTCTGCCTTCTCGCCGCGCCGGAAGGCATCGAGCGCTTTACCAATGCGCATCCGGACGTGCAGGTTTTCACCGCGGCGATCGACAGTCATTTGAATGAGAAGGGCTATATAGTTCCCGGCCTCGGTGATGCCGGCGACCGCATGTACGGGACGAAATAATCAGGGTCCTACCCGGCGAAGCACTGGGGCAATCGTGCGGGGTTTGCGCTCGGAAAACCCGTAGGCGGCCTGGATTACCTTTACTGCTGCTGCTGCATCGGCGTCGGTTCGGGCGTGGACCAAGGCAACCGGTTCTCCCTCTTCCATTCTTGCCCCGATTGGCTGTAACGCCGTGATACCGACCGCATGATCGATTGGGTCCTGCGGGCGAATGCGCCCACCGCCGAGTGTCACGACAGCCATCCCGACAGCGCGCGTATCAACGGCCGCGACATAGCCTGCCTGTGGGGCTTTGACTTCATGCGTGATGGGCGCAACAGCCAGATGGTGCCGGGTCCGGGTGATGAAATCCGTTGGCCCGCCGAGGCCTGCGACCATCCGCCCGAAGATCTCCGCCGCCTTGCCACTGCTCAAGGCTTCGCTTGCCTTGTCGGTTGCGGCTTTATGATTTGGGGCCAGCTTGGCCGAAACCAGCATCTCGGCGGCAAGTGCCAGCGTGACCGCTTCAAGCCGCGTGTCACGCCGGTCTCCGGTAAGGAAATCGACGGCATTTCTGACCTCGACCGCATTGCCTGCGGCAAGCGCCAGAGGTTCGTTCATATCCGTGAGGACGGCCGTCGTTGTCAGCCCAGCTCCAGCCGCGACCGCAACAATGCTTTCAGCCAACGACACAGCATCGCGGTTTCTGGTCATAAAAGCGCCATTGCCCGATTTCACGTCCAGCACCAGCGCATTCAGGCCAGCGGAAAGTTTCTTGGACAAGATTGAAGCGGTGATAAGCGGGATCGATTCGACGGTCGCCGTCACATCGCGGATAGAATAGAACCGCTTGTCGGCGGGTGCGAGATTGGCGGTCTGGCCGATAATTGCGCACCCCACCTCGTGGACGACCTTGCGAAACAAAGCGTTGTCGGGCTGGCTGCGATAGCCGGGGATCGAGTCCATTTTGTCAAGCGTACCGCCGGTATGACCGAGCCCACGTCCCGAGATCATCGGCACATAGGCACCGCAGGCCGCTACGATTGGCGCGAGTATCAGCGAAACGTTGTCACCAACGCCGCCAGTCGAATGTTTGTCGACGGCGGGGCCGGGCAAATCCGACCAATCCAGAATATCGCCGGAATCGCGCATGGCCAAGGTGAGTGCCACCGCTTCGTCGCGTTTCATGCCATTGAAAAATATGGCCATCGCGAAGGCGGCAACCTGTCCCTCGGTGATGGAACCCGAACTCATTGCATTGATGAAAGCCGTGATATCGGCAGCATCCAGGGTATGACCGTCGCGCTTTCGCCGGATAATTTCTTGCGGCAACAACATTTTGCTTAGCCTATCTCCCGGATCAGTACGCGGATGATCTTTTGAAGACGCGCGCCGCCCTTCGGCGCAACATCCTTGGTTTCTTCATGCGAAAGTTCCGCGCCGGTCATGCCTGCCCCATAATTTGTGACGACCGAGCAAGCGGCAACACGCAGTCCGAAGAATCGCGCCAGAATGACTTCCGGAACAGTGGACATGCCGACCGCGTCCGCCCCCATAGTGCGTGCCATGCGAATTTCTGCCGGTGTTTCGAAGGACGGACCTGAAAACCACATGTAAACGCCCTGTTCCAGCTTTTCGTTGACCTCGCCAGCAGCAAGGAGAAACGCGTCTTTCAGTTGTCTGTCGTAAGCTGTCGTCATGCCGACGAAACGCTGGTCGGACGGTTCCCCGATGAGAGGATTGAGGCCGGAGAAGTTGATATGATCATCGATGAGCATCAGGCTACCCGGCGCAAGATCGTGGCGGACCGAGCCGGCCGCGTTGGTGAGGATCAACATCTCGACGCCGAGATCGGCCAGTGCCGCGATAACCGGCCGCATGACCGCAGCATCTCCCTTCTCGTAATAGTGAGCGCGACCAGCCAGCATAAGGACGGGCTTACCCGAGAGGTAACCGGCAACGATCTCCCCCGCATGGCCGGAAACGACACTATGCGGGAAGCCGGGCAGGTCCGCATAGGGAACGCGAACAGCATCTTCAACAGCATCGACCAGCGAACCGAGGCCAGAGCCAAGCACCAGCGCAACACGCGGCGCCAGACCGTTAAGTCTCTGAATAAGCGCGCTGGTCGCGGGCGCGATCATGCGGCACCCTTGCCCAGAACGTCCGCCTCGAAGCCGTAGGGGAAAATATCCTTCATGGTCAGCGTTTCAACGATGCCATTGTTATCGCAAAGGTGCAGTCGGGTATCCGGCCCAGCGAACTCCGCCAAACGCTGACGGCAGCCTCCGCAAGGTGTGCATTTCGCCTTCTTTTCAGCAACGACGGCGATATCCGTGATCGTACCGCCGCCACCCATGACGAAGTGACCCAGCGCCGTCGTTTCGGCACACCAGCCTTCAGGATAGGAGATGACCTCGATATTGCAGCCGGAATAAATGCGTCCGTCGCTGGTACGAATGGCGGCTCCAACCGGAAATTGCGAATAGGGCGAATGCGTCTTCTGCATGGCAGCGAACGCCGCATCGAACAGGTCTTTCATTATCTCTCTTTCACATAGGCGACGCCGCCTGCCTTTGGCGGGATCGCCTTACCGATGAAACCGGCAAGAAGCACAACGGTCAATATATAGGGCAGAGCCTGCATGAATTGCACAGGGACCTCGCCGATAAGCGGCAGCGGATGYCCTTGCATGCGTATTCCCACCGCGTCGAGAAAACCGAACAGGAGACACGCGAACATGGCCTGAACCGGACGCCATTTGGCGAAAATCAATGCCGCGAGCGCGATGTAGCCCTTGCCGGCAGTCATGTCCTTGACGAAACCGGCTCCTTGCGCCGTCGCCAGATAGGCGCCTGCGATACCACAAAGCACGCCGCAGCAGATCACCGCGCGGTAGCGCAGCCACGGCACCGAAATGCCGGCCGTATCCACAGCCGCGGGATTTTCACCAACCGCACGCAGGCGCAAGCCAAAGCGCGTGCGATAGAGCACCCACCACGTAAAAGGCACAAGCAGGAACGCGAGATAGACTAGCACCGAATGGCCGGAGATCAGTTCGTAGTAGAGCGGACCGATGACCGGTACACCGCGCATGGCCTCCGCACCCGGAAGATTGATCGGATTGAAGCGCGCAGCATTCGGCAAGGAAGGCGTGCGCCCGCCCTGGCTGAACCATGCCTGGCCGAGGATGACGGTCGTACCGGCGGCAATGAAATTGATCGCAACGCCAGAGACAATCTGATTGCCGCGGTGGGTGATGGACGCGAAACCRTGCACGAGCCCGAGCGCGACCGATACCAGAACTGCCGCGAGCAAAGCAAGGTAAGCAGAACCAAACCAGGTCGCAACTGCGCCAGCAGCAAAGGCACCGGCCAGCATCTTGCCCTCAAGGCCAATGTCGAAAATGCCGGCCCGCTCGGAATAGAGCCCGGCAAGACAGGCAAGCAGGAGAGGCGCCGAAAGCCTGATCGTCGAATCGAAAAGCTGCAAGACCGTTGTGAAAGAATCCATCACTGGTTTCCTCCGGCAATGACGGCTGCGGCAGTTCGATTTTTTGCACGTCCAAGACGGTAGAATATCCGTTGCAGCGAGGGGCGGAACATATGTTCGAGTGCCCCTGCAAAGAGGATAACCAGGCCTTGGATAATGACGATCATATCGCGCGATATATTGGGCATATCGAAAGCGATTTCCGCGCCGCCCTGATAGAGCATGCCGAATAGGATCGCCGCGAGGACGATTCCGGCCGGATGCGACCTGCCCATCAATGCGACGGCAATACCGACAAAGCCTGCACCAGCAACGAAATCCAGCTGCATACGATGTTGCGCCCCCATGATCGGATTGAGCGCCATCATCCCTGCCAGCGCCCCCGAAATCATCATCGTGATGATGATGATCCGCAGCTCGCTGATCCCGGCATAGCGAGCAGCTTTCGGGCTAAAACCCATCGTACGAATTTCATACCCAAGCTTGGTGCGCCAGATCAGCACCCAGACCAGAAAGGCCGCCACCAGCGCCAGCAGGAAACTGACATTCAAGGGAGCCGAACGCATGGAGAGCCCGACAAGGTTGAGCAGCCAGCCGAGACCCGGCAATTGTCCGCCCTCGGCAAAAACGCGCGTCTCCGGCGCTTGGCTCCCCGCGGGCTTCAGTACCCCTACCAGCAGGTACACCATGATACTTGCAGCGATGAAATTGAACATGATCGTCGTGATAACGACGTGAGAGCCGCGCTTGGCCTGAAGCCATGCGGGGATAAGCGCCCACAACGCTCCGACCAGCGCCGAGGCAAGTATCGCCAGAGGGAAGGTCAGCCACCAGGGCAGAAAATTGCCGAGCCAGAGTCCGACCAGCGAAACGCCGAGACCGCCGATATAGGCTTGGCCCTCCCCGCCGATGTTGAATAGTCCGCAATGGAAAGCAACGGCCACGCAGAGACCGGTGAAGATGAAGTTCGTCGCGTAATAAAGCGTGTAGCCGACACCGTCACCCGAACCGAACGCGCCTTTGACCATCAAGACAGCCGCATCGATCGGACTTTCGCCCACCAGAAGTACCACGAGGCCAGCGACCAAAAATGCAACAATCAGATTGATCAGCGGAAGAAGGCCGTAGTCCGCCCAGGCAGGCAGTTTTGCAAAAGGTTGGCTCATGGCAAGGTCTCGATAATTTCGTCGGACGTGGTGATGCGGGCATACTCGCCGCCCAGCACGGACAGTGCCAGCGCGTGTACGTCTTCGGCCGCCCACAGCTTGCCGCGGTGATCCTTCCTGTCGATGCTTGCAACCGCATCTTCAGGGATACTCACCTCAAAGCCGAGATTGGCTGCCATGCGCACAGTCGCATCGACCGAGTTTTCCAGAAGAACGCCTGTAACGACAAGGCTGTGAACCTGCAGTTCATCCAGAACATCCATCAGATCCGTGCCGACAAAGGCATTGTTGGTGCGCTTGTCGACGACGGGTTCGCCGACTTGCGGTGCGACCTCCGATTTGAATTCATTGCCCTCTGTGCCGGGCCTGTAGGGAGACGCCGGATCGGTGGAATCGTGCCTGATATGAATGACTGGCAGCCGCCGCTCGCGCCACGCGGCAAGCAGTTTGGCAATCATGGCCTCGGTGTCCGGCTGGCCGCGCCYTCCCCACTTCGGATCATCGATGGCATTTTGCACATCGACGACGATAAGCGCCTGCGTCGTCATTCCGCGGCCTCCTTATGTTCGACACCGGCCATCAGCAAGCCAAGTTCGCTCTCGTCGGCGTCGGAGTCGCGTTCGCCGACGATGCGACCGGCAAACATCACCAGGATACGGTCAGAAAGCGAGCGAATCTCATCAAGCTCAACCGAAACAAGCAGCACGGCCTTGCCGGCGTCGCGCATCTCGATGATGCGCTTGTGGATGAATTCGATCGCGCCGACATCCACACCGCGTGTCGGCTGGCCGATGATCAGAACCCCAGGATCCCGCTCCATTTCCCGTGCAAGCACGATCTTCTGTTGATTACCACCGGAGAAATTGGCCGTCTTCAACCGCGGATCACTCGGCCGGATATCGTACTTCTCGATCTTCTTGCGCGCATCCGCTTTTATCGCCTCCAGATCAAGAAATGGCCCATTCAAATAGAGCGGATCGTCATGATAGCCGAGGATCGAGTTTTCATATTCCTCGAACGCGAGGACGAGCCCCATATGGTGGCGATCTTCCGGCACATGGGCGAGGCCCCGGTCGCGCAGTTCTCCAGGATCGGCAGCGCCGGTTATATCGATGATCTGCCCATCGAGCAGTACACGGCCCGAAACGGCAGCACGGATACCGGCGATCGTTTCGATGAGCTGTGACTGGCCGTTTCCCGCAACACCTGCAATACCGACAATTTCGCCTGCACGCACTGTAAATGACGCGTCATCAACCATCACCACGCCGCGACTGTCACGCACCGTAAGGTTTTCGACGGAGAGCTTGACACCGCCTGGCTTTGCCTCACCCTTTTGCACCCTTAGAAGCACGCGGCGGCCGACCATCAGTTCAGCCAATTCTTCGACGGTCGTTTCCTCCGTCTTGCGCGTTGCAACGACCGCACCCTGCCGCATGACCGAAACATTGTCCGTCACGGCCATGATCTCGCGCAGCTTGTGCGTGATGAGCACGATCGTCTTGCCCTGACTTTTCAACTGTTCGAGAATACGGAAAAGGTGATCGGCCTCCGGCGGGGTCAAAACGCCGGTCGGCTCATCAAGCACGAGGATTTCGGCCCCACGATAGAGCGCTTTCAGGATTTCCACGCGCTGTTGCAGCCCTACTGGCAGCTCCTCGATCAGCGCATCGGGGTCGACATCGAGCTGGTATTCCTTTTCGAGCCGCTTCAGTTCGGCTCGAGCCTTGGAGATGCCGTTCTTGAGCAGCGGCGCACCCTCGACACCGAGCATGACGTTTTCAAGCACTGTGAACTTTTCAACCAGCATGAAATGTTGATGCACCATGCCGATGCCGAGCGCGATGGCGGCA
>NZ_JBFUMG010000068.1:0-14237 GCF_054049495.1 Phyllobacterium sp. P5_D12
GTATCAAATATGATTTCGCGCATGGAATCACCCCTTTGCCCAAGTTCCACGAATTGGCCAATGCGGGCAAGTGGGGACTGGATGTTTCCCCTCTATACTGTGAGTACACTGATAATCCTGCGAATTTCATCTCGGGTGACGTCAAAATTATGGCGTGTGTCGATGATGAAATCGGCGCGGGCGCGCTTTTCCGCATCCGGAGTCTGGCGTGCCAGAATGGCGTCCAGCTTGTCGGCCGTCATGCCGGGACGTTCGAGAACCCGTTTTCGTTGTACTTCCTCAGGCGCGGTAACGACGAGTATCTTGTCAACCCGGTCTTCAGCGCCTGTTTCGAAGAGCAGAGGAATATCGACGACAATCAGTTTCGCACCGCTGGCGCGCGCGTCATCTCGAAATCGGTTTTCCTCGGCCCGAACAAGCGGATGGACAATCGCCTCGAGCTTTTTCAGGGCCACGGGATTTCCCATGACCGCGGTGGAAAGTTTCGTGCGATCCACCTTGCCGTCTTCGGTCGTTCCAGGGAACGCCGCTTCGATCAATGGAGCGGCCGCACCAGAATAAAGCCGATGCACAGTCTCATCGGCCGAGTAAACCGGTATTCCTTCGTCAATGAACATTTGAGAGGATGTTGACTTGCCCATGCCGATTGAACCCGTCAGGCCAAGCACGATCATGTGGACTTCCCACCGTGGGTTGGTCTGTCCATATCGGCAAGAATGAGTGCTCGCAGTTCCGGCGTGACTTCCGGTGTGGCGCCAAACCAAAGTTTGAAACCGGGAACAGCCTGGTGCAACAACATGCCAAGACCGTCCACCGTTCTCAGCCCGTGCGCCCGCGCGGCCTTTAGCAGCGGCGTTTCGAGCGGAACATAGACAATGTCGGTCAACAAGGCATTTGCATTTGCGGACGACAGATCAAAGGTCAGATCATCCTCGCCTTCCATGCCCAGTGACGTCGTGTTGACAATGAATGTGGCGTCTTGCAGCAACTCAGGAATTGCCCGCCATCCGTGCGGGCTAATGCCGTGCCCAAAGCGATCCGCAAGTGCCTGCGCTCGGTCCACTGTGCGATTGACTATGCGGATGTCATTAAATCCTCGCTGCTTCAGCGCATAGACGACTGCACGACTGGCGCCGCCGGCGCCGAGAACCAGCGCTTTATTGCCATTGTCCCAGCCCGGGCCGAGGGCATCCAGATTGGCGAGGAAACCGTAGGCGTCGGTATTACCACCCCACAACTCTCCATCCTCAAACCACAGCGTGTTGACAGCGCCGATATCTTCAGCGGCACTGTCGCGCTTTTTGCACAGGGCAAAAGCCATCTCCTTGTGCGGTATTGTTACGTTGCCACCGGTGTAACCATTGTTCTGCAGGCTCCGGACAAAATCGGTAAAGCCTTCCGGCGCAATCTCGATGGCCTGATATGAGCCTTCCAGGCCGTATTTCTTCAGCCAATAGCCGTGGATCAACGGCGAACGCGAGTGGCGAATAGGGAATCCCGTAACAAACGCTTTTGGATAATCAGCCATCTATCGCGCCCTCACGGCGTAACTCGGCAAGCAATGGCAAAAGCGGTAAACCCACTATGGTGAAATAGTCGCCATCAACCTTTTCGAACAGCTGAACGCCTTCGCCCTCGATTTGGTAGGCGCCGACACTTTGCAAAGCGATGGTTCCAACGCGCGACAGGTATCTACCAATGAAACCTGGATCGAGATCGCGCAAAGTTATGCGTGCGACCGACACGTGACGCCACAATGTCTGGCCATTCTTGGCGAGAACGACCGCGCTGTTGAGGTGATGCGTTCTTCCAGACAGTTTCAGCAATTGCCGGCGCGCAGCCTCCATGTCTTCCGCCTTGTGCAGTATCTCATCGCCTAGGGAAAGGGTCTGATCGGAACCGATCACTAGTGCGGAAGGGTTGCGCTCACTGACATCCAGAGCTTTTGCCTCCGCCAGAATCTGAGCGACATCTTCTGGCGTTGCGCCGCTATCATACAATGGTGCCTCCACAGCACGCTCATCGATGTCAGCCGATTGAACGGTGAAAGCAATACCAGCGTTTCTCAACAGTGTGGCACGGAACGGGCTTTTGGAGGCGAGAATGATGTCCATGTTGGTTCTCCCTTGACCAGCGATGCGTTACCGCCYCTGCGAACGCAGGGCAAGAACCGCTGCCGCAGTTTCTTCAATTGAACGGCGGGAAACATCGATCATCGGCCAGTTGTGCCGATGACAAATCTGCCGTGCATAGGTCAGTTCTTCGATAATATTGGCGCGATCGAGGTAATGATCGGCGTCGAAGCTGAGAGCTGCGCCGAGCACGCGGTGCTGACGTACCTGTGAAATACGTTCCGCCGAAGCGACCAATCCGACAATCAAGGGTCTTTCGCATTTCACTAGAACGTCCGGAATGGGCACCCCGATAACGATAGGAACATTGACAGTCTTGATACCACGATTGGCGAGATAGATGCTGGTTGGCGTTTTTGACGTGCGCGAAATGCCGATCAGAATGACGTCTGCTTCCTCGATATCCGGGGGAAGCTGGCCATCATCGTGCTCCATTGTGAAATTGAGCGCGTCAATCCGCTGGAAATATTCTGCATTGAGAACGTGCTGGGCGCCGACACGCCGGCCGGCCGGGGCGCCAAGATAAGATTGGAACAAGGTGAGAACCGGTTCGAGTACGGATACGCATGGGACACCGATTGACGCGCAAGTGTCGTCGATCATGGCGGCAAGCCGCTGATCGACGATCGTGTAAAGGACGATACCCGGCTCGGCATCTATGCCTTCCAGCACTCTTTTGATCTGCTTTTCGGTCCTTATCAGTGGATAGACATGCTCAATCGCCCGTGCATGGGCATATTGTGCCGCGGCGGCACGACCGGCTGCGATGAGGGTCTCTCCCGTCGCATCAGAGATCATGTGAAGATGAAAGTAGTTTATCGGTTTCGTCACAGAAAATTCCACGTCCTGTTGATGATTGGGGACAAAGTGCCAGCGCTTCCACAACTGATGGCAGCCATGTGAATTATTGGCAAGTCATCCACAGCGAGCCTGCCTGTGGGAACTTCTTCCGACCGTTTTGCAATTCTGTGGACTATTGCGACTTTTCGTCTGTTTTCCCATGGCTTTCACAGGATTATCCACAATTGATACTAAGGTAACTAATTGATATAATTGACTTATCTTGATTTTCACCACTACCTTGGGAAACTTTGCTGCAGTTATTCTGGATTGGACCCGGAATTGTTCGTTGTGGGAAAATTCTGGCAATGTGGTAATTCCCATTACAAACAGACTCTAAGAATCAGAAAATCCAAATAAGATCTCAATTTCTTTTTTGTAAGATAAATCGGAGTGACCAATGATGGTTCGCAAAGTGATGAAAGTCCTTGGAGGCGAGACTGTCTTTCCTCCACCAATCTGGATGATGCGCCAAGCGGGACGCTATCTTCCCGAGTATCGAGAAGTGCGAAAGAACGCAGGCAGCTTTCTCGACCTGTGCTATTCGCCAGATCTGGCTGTCGAAGTAACCATGCAGCCTATTCGCCGTTTTGGTTTCGATGCGGCGATCCTGTTTTCTGATATTCTGGTTGTCCCGCACGCGCTCGGCCGCGATCTTCGCTTCGAGGAAGGACGTGGCCCCCTGATGACACCGATCGACAAGGACGGGATATTCTGGCTGGAATCGAAAGGTGCTGCCGATCGCCTGGAGCCTGTCTACGAGACCGTGCGGCTGTTACGGCAGCAACTCCCTACCGAAACAACCTTGCTTGGCTTCTGTGGGGCGCCCTGGACGGTGGCGACGTATATGATTGCCGGACATGGCACACCGGATCAGGCTCCTGCCCGGCTGTTCGCCTATCGCAACCCGGAAGCATTTCAAAAGCTGTTGGACGAGCTCGCTGATGTATCCGCTGAATACCTTATCCGTCAGATCGATGCGGGTGCTGATGCGGTGCAGATTTTCGATTCCTGGTCTGGTGTTCTCGATGAAGCCTGTTTCGAGCGGTTTTGCGTGGCGCCAGTTGCGGCAATTGTTAAAAAGGTTCGCGAAGTTCATCCAGATGTTCCAATCATCGGTTTCCCCAAAGGTGCGGGTGCGCTTTATGTGAACTATCGGGAACGTACCGGTGTCACCGCACTCGGACTGGATTGGTCAGTGCCGCTTTCGATGGCCTCGTCATTACAGGGTGGTGGGGCAGTTCAGGGCAATCTCGATCCCTTGCGGGTCGTTGCCGGTGGTCGGGCTCTGGACGATGGCATCGACGCTATTCTGGATGCGTTGGGTCGGGGACCACTGATCTTCAATCTGGGTCATGGCATTACACCGGATGCGCCGGTGTCCCATGTCGAGCAGATGGTGAACCGCGTACGTCAGGCCACGATCCGGACCTGATTATCAAGGGTAGGCAAGCAGTATGAGTGATATCAAATTGACCGATACGGAATCGAAGAAAATTCCAGTTCTGCCGAGGTTGATCGCTGCAACTGTGGTGCTTTGTGTCATCACGCTGGTTTTCGTATATCCCGGCGGAGCCTATCCATGGGTTAAAGCGATCCATGTCATAGCCGTTATCTCGTGGATGGCTGGCATGCTCTATTTGCCACGATTGTTTGTTTATCACTGCGCTGCCGAACCGGGTTCAGTTCAATCCGAAACCTTCAAAGTGATGGAAAATCGCCTGTTGAAGGCGATCATCGATCCCGCCATGGGTGTGACCTGGCTTGCAGGGCTGTGGCTTGCCTGGCAATCGGCCGCTTACATGGATGGCTGGTTTCACGTCAAGTTTCTATCTGTTCTCGTTCTTTCGGGCGTGCATGGGTATTTTTCCAAGGCGGTACGGCTATTTGCAGAGGATCGAAACGTGAAGACGGTTCGCTTCTGGCGTATGATGAATGAAGTACCGACCGTGTTGATGGTCATTATTGTCATCATGGTCATCATAAAGCYATTTTGATCGATAATAAAAATTTTGGTCAGTGATCAATACCACTGATGAAATCTCTTGCCCTTATGGCCATGATTGGCTAGACAAGGGCCTCCTCTCCGGAAATACCGCCACAGCAATCTTCGGCCATTTTTAGTGGCACTGCATTCAGGCATCGTCATTTCCCTTTCCCATTTCACACCAATAGAATTAAGAGTTCCGCACACATGCAGGAAATGAAACTACAAGAACTCAAGAACAAGACCGCGGTTGACCTTCTCGCCTTTGCCGAATCGCTTGAGGTTGAAAACGCCAGCGTCATGCGCAAACAGGAATTGATGTTTGCGATCTTGAAAAAACTGGCCTCGCAAGAGGTAGAAATCATCGGCGAAGGCGTGGTCGAGATTTTGCAGGATGGCTTCGGCTTCATGCGCTCCGCCAATGCCAATTATCTGCCGGGCCCCGATGACATCTATATTTCACCGTCGCAGATCCGGCGGTTTTCGCTGAAGACAGGCGATACAGTGGAAGGCCCTATCCGCGGTCCGAAGGAAGGTGAGCGCTATTTCGCCCTTCTCAAGGTTAATACCATCAACTTCGAAGATCCCGAAAAAATCCGCCACAAGATCCATTTCGACAATCTGACGCCGCTCTATCCAAATGAACGCTTCAAGATGGAGCTGGAGAATCCTACCACCAAGGATCTTTCCGCTCGCGTCATCGATCTGGTCGCGCCACTTGGCAAAGGCCAACGCGGACTGATTGTTGCCCCGCCCCGCACGGGTAAAACCGTACTCTTGCAGAATATTGCGCATTCAATCACTGCCAATCACCCCGAGTGCTATCTTATTGTGCTTCTGATCGACGAACGTCCGGAAGAAGTGACCGACATGCAGCGCTCGGTGAAGGGCGAAGTCGTGTCGTCTACTTTTGATGAGCCGGCGTCACGCCACGTACAGGTCGCGGAGATGGTTATCGAGAAGGCGAAGCGTCTTGTCGAACACGGCCGCGATGTTGTTATTCTGCTCGATTCCATTACCCGGCTTGGCCGCGCCTACAATACCGTGGTGCCGTCATCCGGTAAGGTATTGACCGGTGGTGTCGACGCCAATGCCCTGCAGCGGCCGAAGCGTTTCTTTGGTGCCGCGCGTAACATCGAAGAAGGCGGTTCGCTGACGATTATCGCGACAGCGCTGATCGATACGGGCAGCCGTATGGATGAAGTCATCTTCGAAGAGTTCAAGGGTACCGGCAACTCCGAAATCGTGCTCGACCGCAAGGTCGCCGACAAGCGCATCTTCCCGTCCATGGATATTCTGAAATCCGGTACGCGTAAGGAAGACCTTCTTGTGCCGCGGCAGGATCTGCAGAAGATTTTCGTTCTGCGCCGTATTCTCGCTCCCATGGGCACGACAGATGCGATCGAGTTCCTTATCGACAAGCTCAAGCAGACCAAGACCAACGGTGAATTCTTCGATTCGATGAATACGTAACGTTTAAGAATTTGGCCGAAGCAGTGTTTGAAGCTCTTCGGTCGTCTCCACCGGTGCAAGACAGACGAACCCGCGGCACAAATAGGCTGCGGGTTTGTTTATTGTGACCTCGCCGGCGCCAGGAACGAGTTCCATCTTTTCGCCTTTGCGAAACGCAATCCATATGTCGGTACGGCGTGGGTCAGGTGTGTGAGCCGCCAGTTTCATAAGGGGATGGTCTATCTCCGGCGCAACGATAACCAGTTTCAACGGCTCAAGAAGAAGGCTGGCGCTGTTGAAAACCCCAGCCTGTCCGTAACGCTGTTGGATCACCCGGCCCAGCGCATTCTCAGCAATGTTTTCCGCATTCTGCCGAAGTTCCTCATCTCCGGTTATCGTCGCCAGGCGCGTCATTGCTTCGATGACTTGGCTGGTCGCGCTGGGTATCGCCTCATCCTGATCGCCGCGCACGCGAATGATGACATCCGCACTGTCAGAAGCGCTAAGGGCATAATTACCGTCCTCGGTCCTGTGCCATTTATCTAGCATTGTGAGCCAATGCTGCGCATCCTTGATATATGGCTTTTCCTGCGTCGCCTGATAGAGCGACAGAGCGGCGTTGATCATCGCGGCATAGTCTGATGATAGCCCTGGAAACAGTCGCGACTCACAGAGGACCGAATGCGGAAGCCGCCCATCCACAGTCGATTCGGATATGGAACGATAAGCTGTTGCGCCTAGTTGCAACCAATCGGGCCGATCGAATGCGCGTGCAGCCTCTGCGAGCGCGCGGATCATCAAACCGTTCCAATCGGTTAATGCTTTATCATCCCGTCCGGGGCGAACACGGTTCGCCCGTATGGAAAAGAGCCTCTGCCTTGCGCCGGCCACTTGTCGTTCAACGTCGGCATCGAGACTGTCGAGAGCGTGGAGCCGATTGAGGATCGTCTTTTCCTCCCAGTTCCCCTTCTCGTGCACATCATAGACTTGGCGGAACGCCTGGAATTCTGGTTCATCAGGGATTTGGGCAGCCTCCCAGACGTAGAAGCGACCCTCCTCCCCTTCGCTGTCGGCGTCGAGACTGGAAGCAAAGCGTCCGTCGATAAGCATTTCCCGCTGCAGCCACCCAACTGTTTCTTCGATTCGGGTACGGAACAATTCATCTTGGCTCTGGGCATATGCGTATGTGGCGTGCCGGATGAGCTGCGCATTGTCGTAGAGCATCTTTTCGAAGTGCGGCACCAGCCAATCATCATCTACCGAATAGCGCGATAATCCGCCGCCGAGATGATCGTAAATCCCGCCCTGAAGCATCGTCTTCAGGCTGGTTAGAAATGCATCCCGATGGGCAATCTCGCCATTTCGGAGCCAGGATAGCCACAAGGTATCCATGAAGGGAGCGTTTGGAAACTTGGGGGCACCAGACAGGCCTCCTTTTGATAGATCGATCATGCTGTAGACATCGGCGGCAAATTGATCGAACAAATCTCTATTAATCGGGGTGGACTCTGCTTGGGCGTTAAGCCGCCCGCTCACGTGCGTGGTAATCAGATGGACATTTTGCTCGACGCGCGTCCGATCCTGAAGCCAGGCTGAGCTGATCGAACGGAGGACATCAAGGAAGCCCGGCCTGCCATACTTGGAGTGCTTGGGAAAGTACGTTCCTCCCCAGAAGGGCTTTGCCTCCGGCGTCAGGAACATCGTCAGCGGCCAGCCGCCCTGTTGGCCCATAGCTCCGAGAGCGGCCATATAGATCTGATCGATGTCAGGCCGCTCTTCGCGATCCACCTTCACATTGACGTACAGATCGTTCATCAGTGCAGCGACTTCAGCGTCTTCGAAACACTCATGCGCCATGACATGGCACCAATGGCAGGCGGCGTAGCCAACGGATAGTAGGATTGGCTTGCGGGCTTCTCGAGCCTCGTCCATTGCGAGCTTGCCCCATGGCCGCCAGTGGACAGGGTTTGCCGCATGCTGGCGGAGATAGGGGCTGGACTCGTAGCCGAGCAGATTGGCTTTCTCAAACATCGAAACTGCAACACCCTTTTCGAATGCAACACGACAGTCTATCAAGGCCCAGTGTAGGCGCGGATTGAATGAAATGAAACAGAACCATGTTTTTGGCGAAACGATTTTCGCCCTCTCCAGCGGTAGGCTTCCCTCTGGCGTGGCTGTCATGCGCATCTCCGGACCACAGACTCGATTCGTTATCGAAACGATATCCGGCGGGCTTCCCGAGCCGAGGATTGCCGCCTTGCGCTCCTTCAAGGATTCGGACAGCAGTCCCATCGATCGTGGACTGCTGCTGTTCTTTCYAGCGCCAGCAAGCTTTACCGGCGAAGATTGCGCTGAGTTCCATCTTCATGGCGGCAAGGCGGTTGTGGACGCTATGATTACTGCGTTGTACAAATTTGAAGGCTGCCGGTTGGCGGAGGCGGGAGAGTTTACCCGCCGAGCTTTTGCCAATGGCAAATTCGACCTGACGGTGGCTGAGGGCCTCGCCGACTTGATAGCGGCGGAGACCGATGGCCAACGCAGGCTTGCGCTCCAGATATCTTCTGGAGCTCAAGCAACTCTCTATGTCTCCTGGCGCACTGAACTGATACGTGGGCGCGCTTTGATCGAAGCCGAGCTTGATTTTGCCGACGAAGCGGATGTCCCAGGATCCGTCTCCGGTCAGGTCTGGCAGTCGATGCGCGATTTAGCTGACCGCATAGGCAAGCATGTTTCAGACGGAAAACGCGGTGCAATGGTCCGCGACGGTTTCCGCGTGGTTATCGTCGGGGCACCGAATGCGGGCAAATCCAGCCTTCTAAATGCGCTGGCAGGTCGCGATGTTGCCATCGTATCTGATGAGCCTGGAACGACGCGGGATCTAATCGAGATAAAACTTGATCTGAACGGCCTTCCAGTGCTGGTTACCGATACGGCTGGTTTGCGCGAAACGGAGGGAAAGGTCGAGAGAATAGGGATCGACCGCGCTCGAGAACAGGCGTCCGTAGCGGATCTGGTAATTACGTTAACCGATCTATCGAACCCGGTTGCGCCTGCGTTGGACGATGTTGCAGATAGAGTGACACTCCGTCTTGGCACGAAATGTGATCTCGTGTTGCCTTCGGCGGCTGCCAAATATGATCTAGTCATCTCCACCCGAACAGGGGAAGGACTGGATGACGTGTTGGAGGCGCTCTCTAAACGGGCAGAGCTTGCTGCTGGTAATCTCTCGGACCCGTTGCCCACGCGCCGCCGGCACATGGAACTCTTGGCGGAAACCATCCGGGAGATCACGGCTGCGGTTCACGACGAAGCGGCACCTCTGGAGGTTCGTGCCGAATACTTGCGTCGGGCCTCGCATTCGTTGGGGCGGATTACGGGTGATGTGGATGTCGAAGATATTCTCGACGTTGTTTTCTCGCAGTTCTGCATCGGCAAATGATTCACGTGAAACACTTGTTCGCAGAGGATTGTGGCGCACCCTGCCCGGCGCGAAAGGGAAGGCAGCAACGCACAGCTTGTGAGGATACCAAAGTGCCGATTGTTTCACGTGAAACATGGACCATCAGCCTATACTTGACTCCCGGCGCGGTTTTGCCCATCAAGACGCAGATTTGAATCTCTGAAAGTTTGTGGCTCGTGAAAGACGTTTTTGATGTCGTCATTATTGGTGGTGGTCACGCCGGCTGTGAAGCGGCGAGAGCCTCTGCGCGCTTTGGCGCAAGGACGGCGCTGATCACACATCGTGCTGACACGATCGGAGTTATGTCGTGTAATCCGGCCATTGGCGGACTGGGCAAGGGGCACCTTGTCCGCGAGATCGATGCACTCGACGGGCTCATGGGTCGAGTGGCCGACGCCGCGGGTATCCAGTTTCGCTTGCTGAATCGCCGAAAGGGTCCTGCCGTTCGCGGGCCGCGCACCCAGGCGGATCGCAAGCTCTATCGTCTGGCCATGCAACAGGCAATCGCCGAGCAAGACAATTTAACAGTGGTTGAGGGCGGTGCCAGTGATCTCGCTATTGAAAATGGCAGGGTTATTGGGGTCCAGCTGATGGATGGGCGCATTCTATCCTGCGCGTCAGCGGTTCTAACGACCGGAACATTTCTGCGTGGTCTCATTCATATTGGGGAAAAGCAGATCCCTGCGGGACGTATGGGCGAGGCCCCTGCCCTTGGCCTCTCAGACACCTTGGCAAAATATGAGTTTGCGCTCGGACGATTGAAGACTGGCACGCCGCCACGGCTCGACGGGCCTTCGATCGATTGGCAGAACCTGGACATGCAATCCGCCGATGCGGATCCATTGCCCTTTTCGCTGATGACGGATTCGATTCAGAATCCGCAGATAGATTGCGGGATTACGCGAACCACGCCGGAAACACATGCAATTATTCGGGCGAACTTGCATCGATCGGCCATGTATTCCGGCTCCATTGAAGGCGTCGGGCCGCGTTACTGTCCGTCCGTTGAGGATAAAATCGTAAAGTTTGGGGATCGGGACGGACATCAGATATTTCTTGAGCCGGAAGGTCTCGACGACAACACCGTTTATCCCAACGGCATCTCGACCTCGCTGCCGGAGGATGTCCAGCTCGATCTCTTGAAGACCATACCGGGTTTGGAACATGCTGTTATGTTGCAGCCGGGCTACGCCATCGAGTATGATTTTATTGATCCCCGCGAACTTGATCGCAGCTTGCAAGCACGTCGTATTTCGGGCCTGTTCATGGCGGGCCAGATCAACGGAACCACAGGTTATGAGGAAGCCGCTGCTCAAGGTTTGCTTGCTGGTCTCAATGCGGCTCGTCTCGCTGCTGGTTCCGCTCCTGTCATTATTCAGCGGACGGAGGCTTATATTGGCGTTATGGTGGATGATCTCACATCTCGTGGTGTAAGCGAACCATACCGCATGTTTACATCTCGGGCCGAGTTCCGGTTGTCGCTTCGGGCGGACAATGCTGATGAACGCTTGACTCCGATGGCTGAACGGCTTGGCATTCTCGGCACGGCACGCAAGGAACGCTTTGCTGGCCGGACGCGTGATCTCGATGCAGCGCGCGCACTCGCAAAGGGCTTGACGATCACTCCCAATGCAGCCGCGCGGGCTGATCTCCATTTGAACCAGGATGGCATCCGGCGCTCGGCCTACGACCTGTTGGCGTTCCCCGACATCGACTTTGTGCGTCTCAAGCAAATTTGGCCGGAGCTTTGTGAGATCGATGGTCGCATTGCTGATGCGCTGGAGATTGAAGCGCAGTACGCGGTCTATCTTGACCGGCAGAAGGCCGACGTGGCGGCCATGGAGCGCGAAGAATCCTTGCTAATTCCGCAGTCGATTGATTTTTCCACAACAGCGGGCCTGTCAAATGAGCTAAAGCAAAAGTTGAAGCAGCGGCAGCCGCTATCGATTGCGGAAGCGCAGCGTATTGATGGCATGACCCCCGCAGCAGTGGCGCTCATCATCACCCAGATACGCCGGACTGCCAGGCGTGATGTGGCGTGAGTTCTGCCCGTGAAAGACGCCTGAAAGAGGTTGTATCCATTGTTTCACGTGAAACAATGGATAATCTTAATGGCTTTGAAGAGATTTTCCGTAAGTGGTCAGCGGCAATTAATCTGGCGTCGCCCTCAACACTCGATCAGCTCTGGGAACGGCATATTGTCGATAGTGCTCAACTTTTCGACATGGCACCAAATGCCCTGAAGTGGCTGGATCTTGGCTCCGGCGGTGGGTTTCCAGGTATTATACTGGCAATTCTTCTGAAACAAAGACCGGGGAGCAGTATCGATCTGGTTGAAAGCAACGGCAAGAAGGCTGCTTTTTTGCGCACGGCGATTGGCCAATTCTCAACCCCTGGGACCGTCCATGCTATGCGAATAGATGCTGCATGGGCCAAAATAGCTCCTCCGGATATCATAACTGCCCGCGCGCTCGCTTCGTTGAGTGGTTTATTTACACTCGCGGAGCCTTGGTTGAGCCGGGGTGCAGTCGCGCTTTTTCAAAAAGGACGGGATTACCGCAGGGAAATCGAGGAAAGCCGTGACGCATGGTCGTTTGATCTGGTAGAACGTGAAAGTGCCGTCGACAAAGATTCTGTAGTCCTGCAAATCAGTAATTTGAGACGGAACGGCACGAACGTATAGAATTTGCACTCGCTTGATCGGCCCCGATCAACGTTTTGCTCAGGAAGCCAAGCGATGAACAGCCAGACTCGCATCATTACCATAGCCAATCAAAAGGGTGGAGTGGGTAAAACCACGACCGCCATCAATCTAGCCACGGCACTGGCGGCAATCGGCGAGTCTGTACTGATTGTCGATCTTGATCCCCAAGGCAATGCGAGCACCGGTCTTGGAATCGATCGAAAGAATCGGACGATATCGTCCTACGATGTCCTGATGCAGTCAGCTTCCGTCGAGGAGGCCGCCGTGCCAACGGCGGTGCCTAATTTATCGCTAATTCCGTCTACGCTGGACCTTCTTGGCGTCGAAATGGAGATTTCTAACGCGTCAGACCGTGCTACACGGTTGCGTAAGGCGTTTCGGGGTAGCGTGAAAGCATCCCCCTTCACCTACATTTTGATCGATTGCCCTCCGTCGCTCAATCTATTGACAATGAATGCGATGGCAGCGGCAGACTCGGTTCTGGTGCCATTGCAGTGCGAGTTCTTCGCGTTAGAGGGATTAAGCCAGCTTCTGGAGACCGTCAATCAGGTCAGAACGGCGCTTAATCCGAACCTGACGATCCAGGGAATCGTGCTTACGATGTTCGACGGGCGCAATAATCTCGCGACGCAGGTCGTGGATGATGTGCGCTCGTTCATGGGCGACAAGGTTTACCGGACAGTTATACCGCGCAATGTTCGGGTTTCCGAGGCGCCGTCCTACGGAATTCCAGCGATTTTATACGATCTGAAATGCGCGGGCAGCCAAGCTTATCTACAGCTCGCATCCGAGGTTATTCAGAGAGAGCGCCATTTACGTGCTGCCTAATCGATTCGAAGACGAAACATTTATGAGAGCCCCATTACGATGAACGAAGACCTGTCAAAAAAACGTTTGGGCCGCGGTCTGGCAGCCCTGATAGGCGAGATGGACCGTGTGCCTGATGAAGCGAGCCCACAATCTGTGGCGAATCTGGACCGCAAAGTCCCCATCGAATTCATAACGCGAAATCCTCGGAACCCACGCCGCCAATTTACGGAAGGTGATCTTGAAGACTTGACGCAGTCGATTCGGGAGCATGGCATCGTCCAGCCCGTGGTTGTTCGTCCGGCAAAGGATTCTCCTGGCCATTACGAATTGATTGCGGGTGAACGCCGCTGGCGTGCGGCCCAGCGCGCCGGGCTTGCGACAGTCCCGGTCATTATCCGCGAGGTTAATGATCGCGTCGCGCTTGAACTCGCAATCATCGAAAACGTACAGCGCGCCGACCTCAATCCCATCGAAGAAGGTATGGGATATCAACAGCTTATCGATGATCACGAGTATACCCAAGCCGATCTGGCACAGGTGATCGGCAAGAGCCGTAGTCACGTTGCCAATACGCTGCGGCTGCTCAAACTGCCTGACTCCGTGCGCGACATGATTACAAATGGTTCGTTGTCGGCCGGTCATGCTCGCACCCTCATCACGACGGAAGACCCAGCTGCGCTTGCCGAAAAAATCGTCGAGGGTGGCTTGTCAGTACGCCAGGCTGAAGCGCTTGCGCAGGATGGTGGCAAGCCGTCGGCTGTCAAGCGGAAAGCCGAACCCGGGGAGGGCAAGGACGCGGATACCAAGGCCTTGGAGAAGCTGCTTTCAGATGTCATGGGAATGCGCGTATCG